>NZ_JBEVTM010000004.1:0-173535 GCF_040884255.1 Olsenella sp. AGMB03486 | reverse complement strand
GCCATCTGACTTCAGACCTCCTGCAGCCTCATGGACAGACAGCAGCGATGGAGAACGCTCCTGGCAGAAGCGGGACGGATCCGTGCCCTCTCTTGAGGTCTTTCCTGCGGCCTGGCCGGAAGGCGAGTGTCTGCCGCCGATTCAGGGCATGCCTTTTTTAGCCGTCCATCCATCCTGGGCGGCGATGTTGCGGCATGTGCTTTCAAAATCTGTGCTGTGCTGGGGTTCGAGGAAGATGGCAGCAACGTGTTTCTGCGCCCCTCGATGCCAAGAGTGACACTGCGGCCCTGCCGATGTCATGACAGACGCCGGTACGCGAATTCCCGTATGCCATTCCAGGGGCTGGGGATTCGCCAGGCCAGTCTATCGGCGGCTATCTCCGATAAGCCGCCGATAAGCCGCCGACAGGATGGCTGCAATACGGGCACTCTTCGACGAGCATGAAGAAATTAGTGCTTCCTTGGTTGTCGGAGCCCTTGGCCTGAGCGTCCGGCGCGTACGGGAATACTTCAGCAGCTGACGGATGCCGGAGTCCTGATGAAGCAGAGCGACAGACGCAATGCGCGCTACATGCTTACGCCGAGGCAGAAACGGCAGTCTGATTGATATGTTCGGACAAAGCGAGAAGGCAGCCCTGCTTGTCTGCAGTGCTGCCTTCTGCTGAGGATGATGCCTCGCTCTAGGCGATATCCCGATAGTCGATGAGCTCGAGGTCTTCCTGCGCTTCGAGCCAGGCTCTGAGGTCAGAATCGATCAGGGCATCGACCTCTTTCGTACGGTTCTGCGTGAGGGAGGAATGTTCCAGGATGTAGGCATCGAGATATCCTGGATGCAGCACTATGACTCCGGTCTCGCCGTCCTTGAGACCTTCTGCCGTGCGCCGGATGAAGACTGCGGGATGGTACTGCTCGGGTGGCAGCATGTCCTCGCAGAACATGCGGACCTCGGTCGTGCCGCAGAGCACGTGGTTTGCGGGGTCGAAGGAGGCCTTCTGCTCCTTCAGGTGGTGCTTTGCTGCCACATCAGAGATTGCCTGGTTCAGCGTCTTCGACATGACGGCATGTGCCTCGAAGTAGTCCGGCTCTCTGCCCACAAGCTCGACAAAGCGGGCATGCTGCGCCTCGATCTCGCGCACCGCATCGTCGTAGTCGACGAAGTCGATGCCCTCCCTGAAGCTCTGGCGGAAGGTCCTGCTGCTCTTGAACTGGCCGTTCTCGTCCACGAGGCTCGGAATCGTCGCAGGGTCTGCGCACGGCGTGCCGAGGCAGACATTCGTGTGCTGGCCAATCGCGATGTCTTCGTTTCTGAGCCAGGAGAGCCCGCGTTTGGCCTCCGGCATGTTCGGCATGAGCCCCACGGAGCGTATAACCCCATCCTTCACGGCACGGACGATGCCGAGATTCACGGCGTAGCTGTATCCCAGATCGTCAGCTCTCAGAAGCAGACGCTTCATGTGCAACCATCCTCTCTGTTCGCTTGCTCATCCATCTTATGCCTTGAGGGCTGCCTTCTTTGCAGCAGCTTCTTCTGCGGCCTGCCGGTCAGCTGCAAGCTGCTCCTTCGTGAAGCCGAAGCTGTAGGAGATGGCAGCGGCAGCGATGAAGGCGACAGCAGAGGCGATGCATCCCATCACCATGTTGAACGTGCCTCCGGCAACGAATCCGACAACACCCAGGATGTTGGTGGCGCCGAGGACATAGGTCGTGACATGGAAGATGCCTGCGATAGCGCCGCCGATAGCGCCGCCTGCGATCATGCCGGCAAAGCAGTGCGTGTACTTGAAGCCGCAGCCATAGAGCGCAGGCTCTGTGACGCCGCCGAGGATGCCCGAGAGGAAGTAGCCGAGGTTGGCGCCGCGCTCATCGGGCTCCTTGAGCCTGAGGAAGGCGCCGAATGCCATGCCCCAGGTTGCGAACTGGGCGATGCCGCCCGCAACCATGACACAGGAATCGGAGCCGAGCGTCAGAAGCTGCATGATGCCAAGCATGAGAAGCACCTGATGCATGCCGGTCATGACCAAGAACTCCCAGAGGGCAGCGATGATCGTGAGAGCAAGGATGGTCGCGATGCCGCCGGCGTTGCCGAACGAGAACATGAGGTTGCCGAATGCATTGCCGAGCACAGAGCCGATCGGGGCGAGTGCGCAGAGGCCGACGGGAACCATCACGAACATCGTGAGGAAGGGCACGAAGACGGTGGAGAGCATGTCGGGAATCACGCGCTTGAAGAGCTTTTCCACCTGCCAGAGCACAGGCATGCAGAGAAGGATCGGAAGCACGGTCGAGGAGTAGGTATTGAGCATGGCGGGTATGCCATAGACCGACGTGAAGGCCTGGCCGGTATCGGCTGCGGCCGTGACGATGTTCACGAAATCAGGCGCGATGAGGATGCCTCCCATCATCATGCCGAGCATCTTCGAGGCGCCAAGCTGCTGTGCTGCCGAGTATCCGAGGTATATCGGCATGAAGTAGAAGCCGGCGTCGTAGATCCAGTTGTAGAACAGGTTGTAGATCTCGGAGTCGGCAGACCACACATTGAGCATGCCCGGGCCTGCGATGACAGCGATGGTGCGAAACATTGCTGCGCCCATCATGAAAGGGATGGCGGCGACCATGGTCTTCGAGAGATAGTTGAGGATTGCCTGTCCGACGCGCTTTGCCGACCAGGGCTCCTTTTGCTTGTCGTCATCGAGGTTCTCGTCAATCGCGCCGCCAGCAGAGACGCCGAGCTTCACGATCGCATCGTAGACCTTCGGAACGTTCTGGCCGATGATGACCTGATACTGGCCACCCGACCACTGGCAGCCGAGAACTCCCTTGATAGCCTTGATCCTGTCGTCGTCGGGGACCGATTCGTCCTTCAGGTTGATCCTCAGCCTTGTCATGCAGTGCGCGATGCTTGTGATGTTGTCCTTGCCGCCGACAGCGTCGAGGACCTCTGCGGCAATGCGTTCGTTGTCTGTCATCTCGTGCCTCCCAGATCAGAGCGTGACCAGATACTCCATCTGCTCTGGCTTCTGGAGGAGGCGCCTTCCTCCGGCTCCGGAGGATTGCTGCATACAAAAAATGCCCCCCGAGCCATACCAGAGCAGCAGGGCACACAGAATCTATGCGTCCCAGCCTTGGTAATGCCTCGTGGAGCGAAGTCCAGTGCGTAGCACCCAATGCATGGGAGAGAATAGGGCAGCCAGAAGCAGACTGAAGGGGTCCAAAGAGCGAACGGTCGGAATTCTGTCGTGAACGGCAGGTGCTAGGGGCGTTTTGCCGTCTCACGCTCGAAGACGCGGTTCACATGCAGGATCAGATAGACCCGCTCCTCCTCGTCGAGCGTCTTCATGAGATTCTGCCCGAGATAGTCTGCGACGGCATTGTCGCAGGAAGACACTTCCGGATAGCGCTCCAGAAGCTCCGGCAGCAGGGCGGCTGCGCCCGAAGAGGCATGCTCGCCAGAGATCAGCCGGCCTATCAGGTAGCGCATATGGGTCGCGAAGCGGGCATAGTCGAAGGAGCTCCGCTCGACCTCGATCCCGAGCCGCCTCTCCACTATCTTCGTGCTGCCCTCGATCAGGCGCTCCGTCATCTGCTGGCGCTCCGTATCGTGGGTGCTTGCAGAGACGGCGCTGTTCACGATCGAGAGGGCGATGCCGACAGCCTCCGTACGGGGAAGATGCACGCTGAAGGTGCGCTCGATGCCATGCACTGCCATCTCGCCGATGCGGTACTCGGCCGGATAGCTCTGCTGCACATCGAAGGCAAGCGGCATCTCGACGACCATATGCTCTTCGGCGCGCTTGATTGCAAAGGCGATATGGTCGGCAAGCGTGACAGGCAGGTTCGGCGAGAGCTCATAGGAAAGGCTCGAACGGGCAAGGTCTGCCAGCTGTGCCGCGAATTCAAGCACATCTTCGGGAAGCTCGCTCACGAGTCCCAGGTATTTGGGGTCGACGCCGTAGAAGGTGCGCTTGATGTCGGAGAGCGGGACCTCGCGAGGAATCGCACCGAAGCCTATGCCATTTCCGAGCGCGATGAGCTCGCGTCACTTGCCATCTACGCAGATGGCGGCATTGTTGTTGATGCTCTTGATGACGCGCATGGAGCTCCTCGGCAAGACGGCGGTTATCTCCTGCATTGTAGCGGACGGCCCGGCAGTCCGTACCAGCTGCTGGCGGACGGCGCTCCCAGACACAGGAAGAAGGCGATGCCCCGAGGTCGGGATGCTCAGGATCTGGAGGCGCTCCGGGATGCAGCTCCTTTGTCCCTGTCGCACATCCCGCAGCTGCTCTCGGCCTGTCTCTTCCGGGGGGCGTGGCTGACAGAGGTCTCTATATAGGAAACAATGAATTCTGCGATCTGCCAAAGCGATAGCCAAACATAGAAAAGAGGTAGTAGGGGAGAGCCCATCTGGGCGCCTATGCTGAAATCTATGACCAGCTCCGGCTGGAGAGGAGAGAGGACATGGCAAAGATCGACAATGCCGCGCTCAAGAAGGGCGGCTTCATGGCGCAGAAGCAGAAAGGCTTCTACTCGCTGCGTCTCCATATCACGGCAGGACATCTGGATTCACGCCAGCTTATCGGCATCTCCAAGGTGGCTGACGCCTTCGGCCATGGCTACATCCATCTGACGAGCCGCCAGGCCATCGAGATCCCCTTCATCAAGGTTGAGGACGCTGATGCCGTGAAGGCGATGCTCGCCGAGTACGGTGTCGAGCCGGGCTGCTGCGGAGCGCGTGTGCGCACGGTTACGGGCTGCCAGGGATCTGCTGTCTGCCCCTCGGGCAATATCGATTCCTGCAAGGTCGCGACGATGCTCGATAAGCGCTACTTCGGACGCGACCTTCCCGGCAAGTTCAAGTTCGGCGTCACGGGCTGCCAGAACAACTGCCTCAAGGCCGAGGAGAACGATCTCGGTATCAAGGGCGGCAGGAAGGTCCAGTGGAAGCCGGATGCCTGCATCCATTGCGGCATCTGCTCCAAGGTCTGCAAGCCGGGCGCCATCACGGATGACGGGAAGAGAATCGTCGTCGACTACACGAAGTGCGTCTCCTGCGGCAAGTGCTCGCAGAAGTGCCCGGTCGCCTCCTGGAACTACCAGACGGTCTACAACCTCACGTTCGGCGGCCTCTTCGGCAACCACATCACGAAGGGCAGGAAGCTCCTGCCGCCGGTCGAGTCCGACGAGCAGCTGCTCGCCGTGGCCGATGCGACGATCCAGTGGTACGACGACCATGCAATTCCCGGCGACCGCTTCAAGTTCTGTCTCGACCGCGAAGGCTGGGAGAGCTTCGTGCCGGTAATCAGGAAGGCCTACGACGAGGCAGCGCCTGAGGGATGCCCCAAGGCAGATTCGGTAGAGGTCGAGCCGCCAGCCCCGGTGGCATAGCAGCAAGGAGAGAGCGATGGCACAGGAACCCTACGAGATAGCAGATGCCGTCGATATCACGGACCTGGTGTGCCCGATGACATTCGTGACGGCGAAGGCAGCGCTTGCTGAGCTCGAGATCGGCAAGGTGCTGAGGGTGCATCTGGCGGCAGGCGAACCGATGCAGAACGTGCCGAGGAGCTTTGCCGATGACGGACAGAAGGTGCTCTCTCTCAAGGAAGCAGAGGACGGCGCCTACGACCTCGACGTGAAGAAGCTCGAAGACGAATAGTGCATAGCTGATGTCTGGATATGCAGGAAGGACAGCCATGAACATCACGGTAGGCGGAGAGAAGAAGAGCGTGCCCGAGAGGGAGACGCTTGCCCAGCTCATCGCAGACGAAAAGGTGGAGAACGCGGAATATGTGACGGTCGCGGTGAACGAGGGGTTCGTCGACCATTCCGCCTTTGCCACGACGGCGCTCCACGAGGGGGATACGGTCGAATTCCTCTATTTCATGGGCGGAGGCTGCTGACATGGCATTCACGCCTGACGAGCTCGAGCGCTATTCGCGCCACATCATCCTCAAGGAGGTCGGCGTCAAGGGCCAGAAGAAGCTCTGTGCTGCCAAGGTCCTGATCATCGGTGCTGGTGGCCTCGGCGCTCCTGCTGCGCTCTATCTGGGTGCGGCTGGCGTGGGCACGATCGGCATCGTCGATGCAGATGAGGTCGAGCTCTCGAACCTCCAGCGCCAGGTCATCCATGGGACGTCCGACATCGGCAAGCCGAAGGTGGAAAGCGCGGCAGAGACCCTGCACGATATCAATCCCGGCGTGAACGTCGTGACGTATCGCGAGTTCCTCGACTCCTCGAACATCGCCGACCTCATTGCCGGCTATGACTTCGTTATCGACGGCGTCGACAATTTCTCGACGAAGTTCCTGATCAATGACGCCTGCGTGATGGGACATAAGCCCTTCGTGCATGCTGGCATCATCCGCTTCAAGGGCCAGCTCATGACCTATGTGCCGGGAGAGGGGCCGTGCTATCGGTGCGTCTTCCGTGACATGCCGCCGAAGGATGCCGTGCCGACCTGCAAGCAGGCGGGCGTCATCGGTACCATTGCCGGTGTTATCGGCTGCCTCGAGGCGCTTGAAGCCATAAAATACATCTGCGGCATAGGTGAGCTTCTGACAGGAAGGCTCCTCACGTTCGATGCGCTCAAGGGAGACTTCCACACGATCAAGCTGCCGCCGAGAGATCCGAATTGCCCGGTATGCGGAGACCATCCGACCGTGACCGAGCTCATCGACTACGAGCAGCCAGCATGCTCTTTGGCGCAGCATGGCACCGCGCTCGACTGAGAGGAGAGGCATGCTCCATCTGAGCGGCGACGATTTCCACAGCATGGCAGAGTGGGCACGCTCGCATGCACCAGAGGAGGCCTGCGGCCTTCTGGCTGGCTATCGCGACGAGGAAGGCGAAGCCTTCGTCGAGCACGTGTTCTTCTGCGAGAATGCCGACCATACGGCAGAGCATTTCACGATCTCACCCAGAGAGCAGCTGAAGATCCTCAAGGAAGCCAGGAGCTCCGGCATGGAGATCTTGGGCAACTGGCACTCGCACCCTGAGACTCCTGCCAGACCATCTGAGGAGGATCTGCGGCTTGCGCAGGACCCTTCTGCCATCTACTGCATCATCTCGCTCGAAGCGCCTGCCTGGCCCTCCATCGTTGCCTACCAGAAGGATGCATCCGGCGCTGTCTCGAGAGTGCTGGTAAGCCATGATGCGTGAGGGCATCGTCTTTGCAAGCTATGGCACGCTTGTGGATGAAGCGCGCAGGACCGACATCGCGCCTGTCGCAGAGGCACTCGCGGATGCGTTTGCCGGCCTGCCTTTTGCTGAGGCCTATACAAGTGCCTGGGTGAGGGAGCATCTCGCAAAGCGTGGCATTGCATCCACAAGCCTCGGCGAGACGCTTGCATCTCTTTCAGACGAAGGCGTCACGCGAGCCATCGTCCAGCCAGGCCTCATCGTCTGCGGCGATGCGTGGGACAAGCTTGCAGCAGAAGCGCAGGCTCTTGCTGAACGCTTTCCGGATGGCCTTCTCCTCGGACGCCCGCTTCTCGCAGATTGGCGCGACCAGATGGAGGTGGCTTCGGTTCTTGCCGAAGCCCTGCCGCCTGTCCCGGGCCATTCCTTCGTGCTGGTGGGCCATGGGACAAATGGCGTGGCAGATGCCGCCTATGCAGGTGTTGTAGAAGCGCTACATGCAGCAGGGCGCACCGACTTTGCCCTCGGCCTCATGGAAGGCACGCCCGATGCAGACGAGGTCGCGAAGAAGCTCGTACGCAATGGTACGCATTCGGCTACAATTGTCCCGCTCATGCTCACGGCAGGAAGCCATGTGCGCCGCCAGCTTGCGGGAGAGGGCGCAGCAAGCTGGACATCGCGCTTGAACGCAGCTGGCATTGCTACGGATTGCACGCTGGCGGGCCTTGGCTCCCTGCCGGGCGTGAGTGCCATCTTTGTCCGCCATGCACGGGAAGCCGAAGCTATCCGTTGAGACAGACAGCCTGCATCTTCATCGATACCGATATCGACAGAAAAGAGAGCGTTCCATGCTGAATGACAGCCGTCTTGTGCGCCCTGCCGCGGTGGCAGCCACGCTCCTGCTTGCCTCGAGCCTCGTGGCGCTTCCTGCCTGCAGCCAGACCTCGACCACCACATCCTCGTCCGATGCACAGAGCACGTCTGCTGCTTCCGACACGCAGAGCGTTACCTTCACGGACGATCTGGGCCGCGAAGTCACGGTCTCGAATCCGCAGCGCGTTGTTGCCTGTATGGGCTCCTTTGCGGGCGCCTGGCAGCTCGCAGGCGGCACCCTTGTCGGCGCTTCCGACGATGCCTTTGCGCACTACGGGGTTGATTCTTCGGCCGTTTCCGGTGTCGGCAAGTCGACAGCGCTCAATCTCGAGAGCATCCTCGACCTCGATCCCGATTTTGTCATTATGACCGGCATCTCCGACGGCAAGCACGCGACAGGGGTCTCCCAGGAGGATATGGAGACGGCCCTCGGCGAAGCCGGCGTCCCTGTCGCCTTCTTCAAGGTCACGACATTTGCAGACTATGAGCGCGTCATGGGAATCTTCTGCCAGATCACGGGCAGGGACGATCTCTACCAGCAGCATGTCGCTGCCGTGAAGAGCCAGATCGACGCCGATATCCAGACGTATTCCGTCGCCGGAAGGGCGCCGACCGTGCTTGTCGTGAGCGCCTATTCGAAGGGCCTTGTCGTGCAGGACTCCTCGGGCATGACCGGAGCGATCGTGCGTGACCTCGGTGCCGTGAATATCGCAGACGAGAATCCGAGCCTTCTTTCCGACTTCAGCACGGAGGCTGTGGTTGAGGCTGATCCTGACTACATCCTCGTGCTTGCTGCTTCTGACGATGAGGCGACGGCACAGCAGTACTATGAGGACGCAGTCGGCTCTGATTCTGCCTGGGCAGACCTGACCGCTGTGAAGGAAGGACATGTCACGATGCTCGATGCGGCGCATTTCCTCTACAAGCCGCTCGACAAGTGGGCCGAGTCCTATGAGATCGTGGGCCAGGCGCTCAGCAAGTAAGGAAAGTCGTGGCTGCAGCTGAGAACAAAGAGATGAAGAGGACAGGGCACAGAGGCAGACGCTTCGGTGCCCTGGCACTTCTTTCTGTCGGGGCGCTTCTGGCAGCGATCCTTCTGGGTCTTGTCTTTGGCGCTTCCGGTGTCGGCGTCGGCGACGTCTGGGCGCTTGCGACAGGACAGGATATGGCGGCAAAGGCAAGAAGCATCCTCGTCTCGATCCGCATTCCCCGCGTCCTGGCAGGAGTCCTTGCGGGCGCCGCCTTCTCGGTCTCGGGTGCCCTCATCCAGGAGGTGCTCGACAATCCGCTCGCAAGCCCCAACATCATCGGCGCGAACTCGGGCGCAGGACTCGCCGTGCTCACGGTGAGCGCGCTGGCAACGGTCGGTATCGCGCTGCCGCTGCCTCTTCCGGCTGCTGCCTTCTTGGGCGCCCTTCTCGCTTCGGGGCTCATACTGCTTGTGTCATCTAGGGCCGGCGTCTCCAGGCTTACGGTCGTGCTTGCAGGGGTCGCCGTGAATGCCGTCTTCACAGCAGGCATGAATGCCATCCTCATCATCGCGCCGAATGCCTATCTGGGCTCTTCCACCTATCTTGTGGGCGGGCTTTCCGGCATCGTGATGTCAGATCTCGGCCTGCCTGCCGTCCTCATCTGCGCAGGCATCGTGCTTGCCTCTCTTCTGGCGCCACGTCTCAATGTGCTTTCGCTCGGCAGCCAGGCGGCGCATGCGGTCGGCGTGCCGGTGGCTCTCCTTCGTGCAGCAGGCCTCACGATTGCCTCGCTTCTGGCAGGAGCCTCCGTGAGCTTCTCGGGCCTCATCGGCTTCATTGGCCTCATGGTGCCCCATGTGGCAAGACGCTTCGTCGGGCACGACCTGAGACGCGTGATTCCGGTCTCCGCGCTCTGGGGCGCTGCCTTCACGCTCCTGGCAGATCTTCTGGCACGTACGCTCTTTGCACCCTACGAACTGCCGGTCGGCATCCTGATGTCTGCTGTCGGCGGTCCCTTCTTCATCTTCCTCCTCATGAAGGGGAAGGGGTACCGCGATGAGTGATGTGCTCACGTTCCAGGACATCTCGTTCGGCTACGGGGAGCGCAAGCTCTTCGAGGGCTTTTCCCTTGCCATTCCCGAAGGTGGTATCACGGCCGTGCTCGGCCCCAATGGCTGCGGCAAGTCGACGCTTCTTGCCCTGACGGAGGGCATGCTGAAGCCTGCCTGCGGAGCGGTGCTCCTCTCGGGCACAGATACGCTCTCCCTTTCTGCAAAGGAGCGGGCAGGGCTTCTGGCGATGCTTCCGCAGGTGCACAGGACGCCGTCGATGAAGGTAAGGGACCTGGTTGCCTGCGGGCGCTATACGCATATGGGGCCCTTCGGTCAGCTGGAGAAGGCGGACTGGGACAAGGTCGACGAAGCGATCTCGCTCATGGGACTGGAAGGGCTCAGAGACAGGAATGCCAGGAAGCTTTCGGGCGGGGAGCGCCAGCGCGCGTTTCTCGCTATGACGGTCGCGCAGGGAGCGTGTACGCTCCTGCTCGACGAGCCGACGACCTATCTCGATGTGAGAGCAGCCCTGGATCTCATGCAGCTCGTGAGAAGGCTTGCGGATGAGCAGGGGACGACCATCGTCTGCGTGACCCACGATGTGGATCTGGCCCTGCGCTTTTCCGATGGCATCTGCGTGCTCGGCAGTGCCCGTCCGACCCAGCTTCTGGCGAAAGGCACTCCGGAAGAGATTGCAGGGAGCTCTGTCCTTGCCGCATCGCTCGGCATCTCAGCTGTGCGCTTCGCCCATGCGGGGGAGCAGGCATACGGAATCTTTCCGGCAGACGCGGTATAAGGTCTTCTGGCCTGCCCATTCTTTCCGCCAGCATGTGCAAGGCTTTCGTCAGCTGCTGTGCAACTAGCTTGACATGAGATCTATGTGATATCACAATGCAATCAGATTCGGAGGTCGGGCTGCCAGGTAGGCAGGATTTCCGAGAGAAAGGATGCTCAGCCATGAGTGTCGAAAAGAAGGCCCATGCCGCAAGCGGCTGGCTCATGTTCTTCGTGGTACTTGCCATGTTCGTCGTATCTGTCGCGCTCTTCATCTTCGATGTCACATCTCTTGCAAGAGCAGACGATCTGCTGCTGCCTGAGCCTGCCTTCAGCATGCCTCTCCTGATCTTCACAATCGTCGTCTTCGCCGCCGCCTGCTTCCTCTCGAATGGCTTCTTCTCGCTCCAGCCGGGGCAGGCCCGCGTCTGTGTGCTCTTCGGCAAGTATGTCGGCACGGTCACCGACGAAGGGCTCAGGTGGGCAAACCCGCTCTACGCAAAGAACCTGGGGCTCGCCGAGGCAGGGCTTGACAGCGAGAAGCCCGAGCGCGGCAAGGGAGGATTGAAGAGCGTGCGCGGTTCTGTCATCTCGACACGCCTGAGGACCTTGAACGGCGAACGTCTCAAGGTGAACGACAAGATGGGCAACCCGATCGAAATCGCCACGGTCGTGTCGTGGAGGGTCTCCGATACGGCCAAGGCTGTCTTCGATGTGGATGACTATGAGTCCTATGTCTCCATGCAGACCGAGACCGCCCTTCGCCATGTCGCTTCCATCTATGCCTACGACCACATGGAGGATGAGGACGAGTCTGCTTCCTCGATCACGCTGCGCTCGAACATCGAAGAGGTGAGCGATGCGCTCAAGGCAGAGCTTGACAGGAGGCTCGCACCAGCCGGTGTCGCCGTCGAAGACGCACGCCTCACGCACCTTGCCTATGCACCGGAGATTGCCCAGGCCATGCTCCGCCGCCAGCAGGCTGACGCTATCCTCGCAGCACGCAAGAAGATTGTCGAAGGTGCTGTCTCGATGGTGGAGATGGCAGTCGACAGGCTCTCTGAAGGCGGCGCCATCGAGCTCGACGATGAGCGCAAGGCAGCGATGGCACAGAACCTCATGGTCGTGCTCTGCGGCGAGTCCGATGCACAGCCGGTGCTCAATACGGGAAGCCTCTATGCATAAAGGAAAGAGGGCTTGGGCGTGAGCCGCAAGCAGTATCCGCTCCGCATCGATTCGGACATCTGGGATGCCATACAGAAGTGGGCAGCCGACGACATGAGGAGCGCAAACGGACAGGTCGAATATCTTCTGCGGGATGCCCTGAAGAGGGCAGGAAGGCTGCCGAAGAAGGGCGGCCCGAAGAACAAGGAAGAAGGGCAGTAGCAGGAAGGCGCCTTTGCGGGCGCCTTCCTGTGCGTGTTTGATTAGGCTGCAATCTCCCCATCCAATGAGCTATATAGCAGACATCGTAAGACCGACGCCGTGTTCCGCGCGAGCGTGCCGGTGGCGTGGTCCGTGGCCGGGTCGGGCCGCGACGAGATCAGCGACCTCGTCGCGTCGATCATCGAGCGAGACGGGTCCCCTGCCGCCGCCGAGCTCGCCAAGGTGGGAGGCGTGTCGGTGAGGACGGCCCAGCGCTGGATCAGGAGGCTGACTGAGGGCGGGAAGCTCAAAGCGAGCGCGCGCGACCCCCACCGATATGTCCTGCGTAACACGGGTCAGGATGGCGAGGCGACATAGTGCCGCATGCATGTCGCGACACTGTCGCACGACGCGATGCCTCGCACCGAGGTCGAATACCTTCTGCGCGATGCCCTGAAGAGGGCAGGACGGCTGCCAGAGCTTTCGGGAGGAAGCATTCGGCAGGAGACGCCTGGCCAAGAGGCGCCGTCGTGCAATCTGGCGGTGCAGGACCGGGTTCTTCGCCATTTTGCTCTGCAGCCTATCGGCGCTACAATCCGCCTTGCAGCTTGAGATGATGGGTCAGCTGAAGCATGCAGACATAGAGGGGAGCTGGCATGGGCCGGCTGAGAGGGGACAGATGGTCCCGACCCTTGGAACCTGATGTGGGCAATGACTATGACCCATGAATGCAATGACGGCGGCCTCTGAGCTGCTGTTTTCTTTTGCGGTCCACGAGAGTGCACGGAGGGCAGTCCACGAGGCCGTCTGGACTGTACGCCGAATCGGCGAGCGGACAAGAGGTATCTCAGGCGCAGCTTGTTTTCATGGATGAATCATATATCTACGTTGTTTTTCGTATATCTAAGAAAAACAACGTAGATATATGATACTCGCAAGAAGAATGAAAGGGGAGGGGGCAGTGTGGACGAGAGGGCACTTAATGATGTGATCGAGTTGGTCCTTCTGCGCAGATGCGAGACCCAGAGCATAGAGGTGAAGGCCGCGCGTGGGGGCACGCCGCGCCTCTACGACACCCTGTCCAGCTTCTCTAATCAGGCGGACGGGGGCATCGTCATCTTCGGAATCGACGAGGATGCAGGCTACGAGGTCTGCGGCGTGTTCGACCCTCAGCGCCTGCAGAAGGACGTCGTCGAGCAGTGCAAAGAGATGCAGCCTGAGCTCCACCCATCCTTCGCAACGACGGTCTGGAAAGGAGCGATCCTCGTGGGGGCGTTCCTCGAGGGGCTGCCCGCCGGGATGCGTCCGGCCTACCGAAGGACGGCGGGAATCACGAAGGGCTCCTATGTGAGGGTCGGGGACCAGGACCTCCATATGACCCAGGCGGAGCTCTATTCCATCGAGTCGTTCAAGGATGGCGTGCGCAGCGACGTGAGCGTGAGTCCGCAGGCGACTCACGAGATGATGGACGAGGAGCGCGTCGACGCCTTCGTAAGGGACGCGAAGGAGGGTCGCCCCAGGTTGTCGCATAGGGATGCCAGCGAGGTTCTGTCGCTCACGGGTGCGGAGCGCGGGGGCGCCCCGACGCTGGCCGGCCTCATGTGCCTCGGCGATTATCCCCAGCAGGTATATCCCAACCTGTGCATGACGGCTGTGGCTGTGGCGGGAACCGAGATCACGCAGGCCGAGGACGGGACCCGCTTCCTTGACTCCAAGCGCCTGGAGGGAACCGTCGACCAGATTATCGAGGACGCGATGGCGTTCGTCCGCAGGAATACGAGGACGAAGGTCGTCGTCGAGGAGGGCAGGAGAAGAGACATTCCCGAGTATCCAGAGAACGCCGTAAGGGAGGTGGTCACCAACTCGCTCATGCACCGCGACTACGGACCCTACAGTGACGGCACCCCCTGCCGGCTCGCCATCTACTCCGATCGGCTCGAGTGCTGGAACCCCGGCGGGATCTATGGCGGGCAGAGCGTCGATGACCTCGGCCACGAGAACATGCCGACGAGGAATCCCACGCTCGTGTCCCTGCTCGAGATCATGAGGGTCGCGGAGAACCGACACTCGGGGATTCCCGTCATACGCGATGAGATGCGAAGGGCTGGCCTGAGGCAGCCGGTGTTCGTTGACTCGAGGGACACGTTCACGGTGAGGCTCTACAGCCTTCCCGAGGGGCGCCACGAGTCCATTGGCGGGATGGAAGAGCTGTCCAGGGAGGCGCTCATCGCGTTCTGCGACGTGCCGCGAAGCAGGCAGGAGGTGGCGGACCACTTCGGCGTCAACGTGAGCTATGTCGCGCATGCGTACCTGAACCCCCTCGCGGACGCGGGCGAGCTCGTCCGAACGCTGCCGGACAGGCCTCGTAGCAAGAACCAGCGGTTCGTCGCGAGGAGGCGCCAGCAGTAGCTGGAGGCGTCTTCGAAGAGGGGCGAACGCCCTTCGGGCTTGCGCCTGCTGCGGGCATGGGCGTTCTGGCTTGTGGAGAACTCGTGACTCGGTTCTTTAGGGCCGCCTGGGGCCACTTGCCGTGCGTTGCGGAGTGACGCCCGCATCCGATGAGACGATATCGTTTCCGTCATGCGGGCAAGGCTGCAGCAGAAGGGATACGTGCTACCATTACAACTCGATAGGGGAGCTGGCGCACGCTGGCTGAGAGGGCATCCAATGCGGTGCCGACCCTTGGAACCTGATGTGGGTAATGCCAACGAAGGGAGCGCCATGACGCAGATGGATGCTGCGCGTGCAGGTACCGTGACCGACGAGATGCACGCAGTAGCAGTGGCAGAACACAGATCCGACGAATTCATCAGAGACGGTGTCGCAAAAGGAACAATCGCGATTCCTGCGAATCCGGCACACAAGGCACTCAAGCCCTGCGGCGTGGGAACAGGCCTGCGCACGAAGGTCAACGTGAATCTCGGCATTTCCGGCGATATCCAGAATGCACCGGAGGAGTGGGAGAAGGTCAGGATTGCAGAAGAGCTCGGCGGGGATGCGATCATGGACCTCTCGAACTCTGGCAAGACCCGTCCGTTCCGCCGCGAGCTTATCTCCAAGACTCCTCTCATGGTCGGCACGGTCCCCATCTACGATGCAATCGGCTACAACGACAAGCCTCTCGTGAAGCTCACGGCCCAGGACTTCCTGGACGTCGTGGAAGCGCATGCCGAAGACGGCGTCGACTTCATGACCATCCATGCTGGCTTCAACCGCTCGGTCCTGAATACTCTCCTCGAGACGAAGCGTCTCACGAATGTCGTGTCGCGTGGCGGCTCGCTCCTCTTCGGGTGGATGATGACAACAGGGGAGGAGAACCCCTTCTATGAGCACTTCGACGACGTGCTCGATATCCTCCATGACCACGACGTGACAATCAGCCTCGGCGACGCAATGCGTGGCGGCTCCACGTATGACGCGACGGATGCCTCCGAGGTGTCAGAGCTGGTCGAGCTCGGCAAGCTCACGACGCGTGCCTGGAAGAAGGGTGTCCAGGTTGTCGTCGAAGGACCGGGACATATGGCCTTGGATGAGATCCAGGCAAACATGAAGCTCCAGAAGCGCCTCTGCCATGGTGCGCCGTTCTATGTGCTCGGACCTCTCGTAACGGATGTCGCGCCGGGCTATGATCACATCACGGCCGCTATCGGCGGTGCCGTCGCCGCATCTTCCGGTGCTGACTGGCTCTGCTATGTGACGCCGGCCGAGCACCTGAAGCTCCCCAATGCAAAGGAAGTGCGCGAAGGCCTCGTCGTCACCCGCATCGCAGCCCATGCCGCAGATATCGCGAAGGGCATTCCGGGAGCCCGCGACATCGACAACAAGATGAGCGATGCCCGCCGCCGTGTCGACTGGGATGGCATGTTCGCATGCGCAATAGATCCTGACCGTGCGAAGGAGATCATTGCGGAGGCGCCTCCTGAGGAGGATGGCACCTGCACGATGTGCGGCAAGATGTGCGCCGCCCGCACCGTGAACAGAATCATGGCAGGTCTTACGGTCGACCTCGGCTAGAAGCGAAGAGAAGAAAAGCACATGAAGCAGCAGGGCGGATGGCAGCATCTGCTTCTCGCTGCATGGAGGAGCATACCTATGAATACGGAAGAGCTTGGTGCCTGCCTCGACAATGTCAGGAAGACGTCGCCTCTCGTGCACTGCATCACGAACTATGTCACGGTGAATGACTGCGCAAATGCGGTCCTCGCTATCGGTGCCAGCCCGATCATGAGCGACGAGCCGGACGACGTGGAAGACATCACATCCATCTGCAATGGGCTCGACCTCAACATCGGCACCCTGAACCGCCGGAGCATCGAAGGCATGAACCATGCCGCCGCAAAGGCAGCGTCTCTGGGCCATGCAATCGTGCTCGATCCGGTCGGTGCCGGTGCCTCGAAGCTCCGTACCGAGACGGCACAGCACCTGCTCGATACCTACCATCCCCAGCTGGTCCGCGGCAACATGAGCGAGATCCGTACGCTTGGTGGAGCCTCGTCCTCGACCCGTGGCGTCGATGCCTCGGCTGCTGACGTGGCGACAGAGGAGAACCTTGCCGAGGCAGCTGCCTTCGTGAAGAGCCTTGCCGTGGCATGGAAGTGCACGGTTGCCGTGACGGGCGCTATCGATATCGTGAGCGACGGCATGAGGACCTGCGCCATCAGGAATGGCGTCTCGATGATGGGCCGCATCACCGGCACAGGCTGCATGCTCTCGGCAATGCTTCCGGCCTACCTGGCAGCGAATGAGGATGCATATATGGCAACGGTTGCCGGCATCTCGATGATGGGCATCTGCGGCGAGAAGGCACGCGCACGCATGGCAGGAGAGGACGGCACCGGTAGCTTCCGCGTCTATCTGATCGATGCGCTCTCGAATGTCCAGGGCAGAGACCTTGTGGCATCCGCAAAGGTGGCAGATCTCTGATGGCGGGAGAGAAGAGGCTCGGACCCTGCCAGAGAGGCCCCTGGTCTGCCGATGCTATCAGGAAGAGCATGTTCTGCTATGCCGTGACAGATAGAGCCTGGCTCCGCGGAAGGACGCTTGCCTCCTGTGTCGAGGATGCCATTGCAGGAGGCGCTACCTTCATCCAGCTCCGCGAGAAGAAGGCCTCCGTCGAGGAGACGGAGAAGCTTGCGCTCGAACTCAAGGACATCTGCGCTGCCCACCACGTCCCCTTCGTGCTCGACGACGATGTCGAGCTTGCAAAGAAGGTGGGCGCTGACGGCGTGCATGTTGGACAGGAAGACCTTGCCTGCAGCAAGGCCCGCGAGATCCTGGGCGAGGATGCAATCATCGGCGTCTCTGCCCAGACCGTGGATGAGGCTGTGGCTGCCTGGAAGGCAGGTGCCGACTATCTCGGCGTCGGTGCGCTCCATCCGACGCCGACGAAGCCCGACGCGGTCGATGTGACCTATGGGGAGCTGACCCGCATCTGCGCGGCGGTCCCCATTCCCGTCATCGGTATCGGCGGCGTCGATGCCACGACGGCGCATGAGCTCGAAGGCACGGGCGTTGCCGGAGGGGCAGTCGTCTCTGCCATCTTTGCCGCAGATGACTGCCGTACGGCGACAGAGAAGCTCAAGGCAGAGCTTCAGAAGGTCGTCTCCGCATGAAAGCGGTCCTTGCTATAGCAGGGCTTGACAGCTCGGGCGGGGCAGGCCTGGCGCAGGACGTGGCAACCATCTCGGGAATGGGCCTTCATCCCAAGGTGGCAGCCACGGCCGTGACGGCGCAGTCGATTGCGGCAGTGCATGTGGTCACGCCGCTTCCGCCCGAGCTTGTGCAGCAGCAGATCCGTGCTGCTTTCGAAGACCTTGTGCCCTCTGCCGTGAAGATCGGCATGCTCGGCACGCAAGAGATAGCTGCTGTAGCAGCGAAGACGCTGAGGCAGGTCGGTGCGCAGAACATCGTGGTCGATCCCGTGCTCGCGGCAACGAGCGGGACCCTGCTTCTCGAGGAGGATGCAGAAGAAGGGCTCTTCTCCCTCTTCCGCCTGGCTACGCTCATCACGCCGAATGTGCCTGAGGCGGAGAAGCTCCTGGGACATGAGATCGCTTCGCGGAATGGCATGGTCGCTGCAGCTGCTGAGCTCCAGCGCCGCTTCGGCTGCGCTGTCCTTCTCAAGGGCGGGCATCTGGGACTTGCCGATGACTGCCTGGCTGAAGAGGACGGCGTCTCCTGGATATCGGTTCCGCCTGTCGCGGGTGGCTCTGCCCACGGAACGGGATGCATGCTCTCGAGCGCCATTGCAGCGGGACTCGCCGCAGACAGAGGCACGGAAGATGCGGTGAGGCAGGCAAAGCTCGTGCTTGCCTGTGGCCTTCAGAGCAAGACGGTGCTTCCGGAAGGAGCCTATCTCGGACTGCCTCGTATCTAGCAGGCAGCCTTCTGCGCGCGGACCCAGACCTCTTCGGGCGCGAGGTCTATGCCGTCTGGCCAGACGATGGTGCCGAAGGCGGCATGTGCGCGCTCGAAGAAGGCCGGATCCTGGAGCTTTGCCCAGGGACCTTGGCCCTTGATGTCGGAGAGGTCGAGGATGGCAGCGCTGCCGTTCTCGAAGGTGGCCTCTACATGGCTTGCGTCCAGCGCCTTGGCAGCAATGGTCTGCTGAAACGTCTTGAAGCTCGACATGGCCTTCTCCTCTCCGACAGAACGTTTCTCGCTGATGCCAGCGTCTGCTCCGGCACCGCCTCCTGTCAAGAGCGGCCAGACTCGCTATTTCATGCAGCCTGCTGCGGCTATTTCAGCTGATATCTGGCAGACGCTCAGCATGCATCGAGCTTTGAGCTTGAGACATGGTACCGGACTGGAATATGCATCGGCCTTATCGGGGTGGGTATGCTCACCCGACGTTCAAGCAGCACAGGGCAGTTCATCGGGGCTGCGGAACCAAAGGCGCTCCAGCTGCTGGCGTATCGGAGGCGGGTGAGATGCTATTGCTCGTTGTCATGTTTGTCCTTCTGCTCATGGTGGGCTTCCAGCTCATCCGTGGCCTCTTCTTCCGTGGCGGCATGGGCATGGGAGGCTGGCTCGGTGACTGGGGCAGAGGTGCCGGCCGGGGAGATCCTGGCATGCGTGGTGGCTGGGAATCTGAAGGCGGCCCCCGTGGCCCTCATTGTGGGCGCCGGACAGAAGAGGTCCAGGAGGTCCTGATGGGCGAGGCGGCGGCCCGGGAGGTCCGGGCATGCGTACCTAGATGCAAGACGTATTCATGAAAGCAGCGCCAGCCCTCTGTGGCTGGCGCTGCTTCTTTTCTATCTGCTCGCTTTCGCCCAGGAAGACTTGAGGCCATGCACAGCGAGGTCGACCGCACGATAGGCACCGTCGTAGATGCCCATCTGGTTCGCTTCCTCGATGCGGTCGCACATGAACGAGATGAGGTTCCTGTCATGCTGGAAGGAGTCGATCATCGAGAGGACCTCTTCGGTCCTGTCCATCTCGTAGGTGCCGTCTCCTACCTCTGCGGCACGTATAGCTCCCCATGCTTCATGGCCGCCGATGCGGTGGATCATGAGCTTCGGGATGGGATAGAACGAGAATTCGCTTGGCTTCGTGACAAGGATATCGGAGCAGTGCATGAGGACATTGGAACTGTAGACGGCTGAGAAGATGTCCTCATCGCAGAAGGCATGGATGCCCTGGACATCTCCTGCATAGGCTGCTTCGGCGAAGGCTTCCGTGCCGGCAAAGTCGCCGAAGTGGGTCTCAGCGAGAGCGGAGAGCCCATCGACGGATTTCACGAGCCCTTCCCAGACATCCTTGTGGTCGCCGACATTGATGAAGACGGCGGCCTCATGCTTCTTCACGTAGGGGATGAGGTGGGAGACAATGGCAGCAAAGAGCTCCTGCTGCGCTCCTGCGCCGCCGACAGAGAGGAGGTAGCGCACAGGGCCACCTCCGAGCACGCGCTCGCGACGGGACCTGCAATCCTCGGGTATCGCTGAGACCAGCTCGTGGTCCACATAGTGGCCCGTATAGAAGAGGGAATGTTCCGGCATGGGGGCAAGCTGCCTTTTCGGGTCCATGCCGCGGAGCTGGTGGTAGCCAAGATAGGCGCTCGGCGTCTGCACGGTGTGGATTGAGCCTTCTGCCAGATGCAGCGCCATTGGCCAGTTGTCGGGAATCGCATTCACGACGTGCGTCATCCCGGCATGGACTGCTGCCTGTGCACACCACGCATGGGTGCCGATGAAGGGCGTGTCCTTTGCGATGTCGCGGAAGAGCGGCACCAGAAGCTCGCTCATCTTCTGGTCGCCTGCGTTGTAGGAGAGCTTGCGGAATCCTTCGCTGTTGAGCGGCTCCCAGAAGAGCTTGTTGAAGAGGGGAACCTGCTGCGAGACCTTCGAGCCCTTGGAATAGAGGCTGTTCTGCCAGGCGATGGCAGCAGATCCTGTTGAGCCTTTGAATGAGGCAAGGTCCATCCAGTAGGGGGTGTATCCCATCGCATGAGCAGCCGATGCCATGGCCATCGCAATCCGGTAGTGCCCGAATCCCATGCGGATATTGCCGACAATGAGAGGAGCGCCATGGGCGTCTTCCTGCGTGGCAGAGGTCTCGGGAGGCATGGGTGCCGCTGCGGCATCTGCCTTGATATCGAAGGCATCTCCGGTGCCTGAGAGCGCGAGGTTCCGGACGCCGAGGGCGTCTGAGATTACCGGCACCGGTTTGGCCGCAAGGTGGTAGACCGCATTCGAGTCATCGCCGAAACGCTTGAGATAGCTTTCCTTGGAGCGGACGGCCTTCTCATAGGTGTGCTCGTCCTGGACATTTCCGAAGGCGCTTTTCGCCCGGTCTTCGTCTCTCTCCATGGATTCCTCCTTGACGGGTGGCGGCATGCTTGATAGTCTGACTATCAAAGTGATAGACAGACTATCACTCACGCGGCAAAGGAGTCAAGAATGGAGTACGCAGGTCTCGACACAAGCCTGCTGAAGCGGGGGATGCGTGACCTTTCGGGCTCTGCCGAAGAGAGCCGCGATGCCCATATCGTGGCCTGTGCAGCGGCGCTTTTCCTGAAGGATGGCCTGGGAGAGGTCCGGATGACCGACATTGCCGATGCTTCTGGTGTCGGCGTAGCCACGCTCTATCGCCGCTTCTCCACGAAGACGAATCTTGCGATTGCGGCAGCGACGCTTCTCTGGCAGCGCTTCAATGACCGCATCATGGATATCGTGGAATCGGACTGCTTCCTTGCCATGTCGGGCGCAGACCGCCTCGAGTGCCTGCTGCGCGAGTATGCAGCGCACTATGCGGCAAACAGGGAATTCGTGCGCTTCCTCGACGACTTCGACCATCTGATGCTTGCAGAGCATGTCGGCCTTGAGGCGCTTGCCGACTATGGACGCGAGGTCGACTCGTTCTATCTCATCTTCGTCGATGCCTACCAGCTCGGCGTCTCCGATGGCACGGTCAGGCAGATCGACGATTTCAGGACGTTCTACCGCACGGTTGCCCATGCGCTTACGGGCCTGGCAGAGAAGATCTCCCGGGGCGATGTGATCCCCTCCGACCGTTTCGAGGAAGACCCCTCAGAGCTTGTCTGCCTTGTCGATATGGCAGTGCGTTTCATCAGGATCTAGGCACGTTTCTGCGAGAAGGGATATCCATGGAGAGCAGGCCGCTTGCAGATGGGAAGACCATCCGCCTCTTCGCGATCGGACAGCTTGGCTGGGCAATACTTTCGGGCATCATCAGCAACTGGCTCGTCTACTACTACATGCCCTCCGATACCCTGGTCGCAGAAGGCATGCCCATCTTCATCACCCAGGGCATCGTATGTGCCGGCCTTACCGTCATTGGTATCATCACGGGCTGCGGACGCCTGCTCGATGGCTTCATCGATCCCTTCATCGCCTCGAAGTCTGACTCTCTTGCCAGCCCTCACGGCAGGAGGATCCCGTTCATGAGGAGGGCGGCGATTCCGTTTGCAGCGATGACGGTGCTCGTGTTCGTGCTGCCGGGAACTTCGTCTGCGGTGGCGAACAATGTCCTGCTCTTCTGCTGTCTCATGCTCTTCTACATCACGCTCTCGCTCTACTGCACGCCGTTCAATGCCCTGATTCCTGAGCTCGGACGTACGCAGGAGCTCAGGATCAACATCTCGACCTATATCTCTGTGACCTATTTCGTCGGCACTGCCATGGCATATCTCGTGACGATGATCTCAGGCTTCCTCGAGCCGGCCTTGGGCCCTGCCAATGCATTCCGTGCGACGGTCGCCGTGCTTGCTGTCGTCGCTGCCATCTGCATGCTCGTTGCTGCCTTCGGGATCGACGAGGTCAAGTACGCCGATACGCAGCCGAGCTCGACTCCCATGGGGCAGTCGGTCGTGAAGACCTTCAAGGACCGCGAGTTCCAGATCTTCGAAGGGTCCGACGTCCTCTACTGGGTCTCAATCACGATGTTCCAGACGGGCCTTCCGTACTATGTCACGGAGCTCATGGGCTTCGACGACTCCTGGACCTTCATCTTCTTCGCTGCGATGACGGCGATATCGCTCCTGTTCTATGCACCGGTGAACATCCTGGCCAAGAAGATGGGCAAGAAGAAGCTTGTTGCCTTCGCCTTTTTCTTCTTCTGCCTCGCCTTTGCTGTGACATCGGTCTGCGGCCAGTTCGGCATCCCCTCGCTTGTCTGGGGCATCCTTGTGGCCGTGCTTGCCGCCGTGCCCATGGCAATGCTTGGCATCCTTCCGCAGGCTGTGCTTGCCGATATCGCAGAGGCTGATGCCATAACGTCTGGAGAGAACCGCGAGGGCATGTTCTATGCCGCACGCACGTTCAGCATGACCTTGGGGCAGACGCTTGCGATGGTCCTCTTCACGTCGCTCTCGACGGCTGCAGGGGGACAGATGGGCTACCGTCTCACGGCAATCGTCGCGACCATCTTCTGCTTCGTGGCGGGGCTTGTCTTCACGCGCTATCACGAAGCCAAGGTGCTCAGGACGATTGGCGCCACGGAGTCGGCTTCTGCAGAGGAAGGCAGATAGGATGGCTTTGCTCGCACATATCCTGAAGGCGCCTTCCTGGAAGCTTTCCTGGCGGACAGCTGCCGGAAAGGAAGGAACGGCATCCGTCCTCGTGCCGGGAGTGCCTAGGCTTCCCTTAATGGCGGAGCTCGAGGAGACAGAGAACGGCTGCCGCCTGTGGATTGAGCCTCTTGAGCCTCTGATGGTGGCCTCCGTCGAGGCGACGATCGAGCCAGATATGGAAAAGGCCACGGCGCTCTTCCTCAATGGCTACAACTCCTGGACCGACTCCTGCGAGCGTCCGCTCGATGCTTCGATGGCCGGCCTTGCCCATACGCCGAAGGCGGCCATCCGCCATTGGGTGCTCGATGCCTCGGGTGACTACCGCTTCTGCCCCCAGAATCCCAAGAGTGGACATCAGCACGGCGAAGGCTATGGATATCTGCGCTACGGAGATGAGACGCTCCTCTTCGGAGAATGCCTGCCCGATCTTGGGCTCACGACGATCCAGGAAGATCTCGATGCGCAGAAGTTCAGGATCGTGAAGGAAGGGCCAGCCCGTCTCATCGAGCCCGGCGAGCGCATCTGCGTCTTTGCGCTCTGCCTTCTGGAGGGAACAGCAAAAGAGGCATTCGCTCGCTTTGTGACATGCATAGGGGAGAGGCGCAGGCCAGCTGAGCCCCTCGTCGGCTTCACGAGCTGGTACAGGCACTACGGGGATATCGATGAGGAAAAGCTTGTGCAGGACCTCGCTGGTGTCAAGGCAGCGCTTTCCAGGCAGGTGCCCGAAGGCATCCTTCCGGTCTTTCAGATCGACGACGGCTACACGAAGGTAGGGGACTGGACGCATCCAAGCACAGAGCGCTTCCCTCATGGCATGGGCTCCATGGCAGAGAAGATTGCTGCAGTGGGGCTTCTTCCGGGGCTCTGGATCGCACCCTTCGTCTGCGAGAAGGACTCTCGGCTCTTCCATGAGCATCAGGAGTGGCTTCTGCGCGATGAGGCAGGAAACCCCGTGATGAGCGGCTCTCACTGGTCAGGCGGCTATGCGCTCGATACCTTGAACCCTGAAGTCCGCTCCTATGTGCATGAGGTGCTGGGACTTGCTGCAGATACCTGGGGATTCCGGCTTCTCAAGCTCGACTTTCTCTATGCGGCAGCGCTCCTGCCGCATGGCGGGAAGAACCGGGGCGAGCTCATGGCAGACGCGCTCGACCTTCTGAGGGATTCCGTTCCTGAAGGCACGCTCTTCGATCTCTGCGGCGTGCCCATCATGTCTGCTATCGGCCGCACCGAGTACTGCCGCATCGGCTGCGACGTGGGGCTTGACTGGGATGGCGCGCCGTACATGAGGATATCCGGCCGTGAGCGCGTGAGCACGAAGAATGCTCTCGGCAATATCCGGGGACGTGCGCATATGGATGGCGTGGCGTTCCTCAACGACCCCGATGTCTTCTTCCTGAGAGACGATGTGAAGCTCTCTGAAGCACAGAAGAAGACGCTCCTTGAGGCAGATGCCTCGTTGGGGAGCGTCCTTTTCACGTCGGATGATATGGGCAGCTGGAGCAAAGAGCAGAAGCGGACATTTGAAGAGGCTCTGCACGCATTCGCTTCGAGGAAGCGCGGCTAGATCCTAGGCCTTGCGTGCGGCATCCACGAAGGCATGCCAGAGCGCGCGGTCTGAGGCGAGTGCCGGCCACGTGTATTCAGGGTGCCACTGCACGCCGAGGACGAAACGTGCCTCAGGAAGCTCGATGCACTCAGGCACGCCGTCTGTTGCCTCGCCGGAAAGGATGAGCCCCTCTCCCAGCTTCCCGACGCAGCAGTGGTGGGCCGAGTTCACCTGGATCTCTGGCTTTCCCACAATATAGGCAAGAAGCGTATCTGGCTTCACCTCGACAGGGTGGACCGGATCGGTCAGGACCTTGGCATGGCGCCAGAGCTGCATGCCTTCCCGTGGCTTGAGGCTCGGCACATCCATGCAGAGCGTGCCGCCGAGTGCCACGTTCAGGAGCTGCGTGCCGCGGCAGGTCGTGAAGAGCGGCTTGTCTGCAGCGAGGATCTTCTGTACGAGCGGAAGCTCGAAGGCATCGCGCTCGGGGCAGAGGAGGGCCGGATCGTATGGCTCGGTGCTGCCGAAGCGGGCAGGGTCCACATCGGGGCCGCCCTGCAGGGCAAAGCCGTCGCAGAGCTCTACAAGCTGGTTGATTGCATCTGCGTCATCTGTCAGCGGAAGCAGGATAGGCGTGCCTCCTGCATCGACGATTGCATCAGGAAAGCAGCTTGCCATCCCCTCGGTCGGGGCAAGCTGGTCGGGGACCTGTGCGGTCGGCACCTTCCTCTCCCAGCGGGGAGCGATGCCGATAAGAGGACGCTTCGAAGATACAGACATGGAAAAGGACCTTTCATGAGGACACCCCGCATCGTTTGCGGCTGATGCGGGGCGCCAGATGTGCAGTGCGGGATATCCTGGCTAGTGGCCCATGATGGAGTCGAGGAAGTCGCGGGCACGCTGGCTCTTCGGATGCTCGAAGAACTCGTCAGGTGTGCCTTCCTCGACAATCTGGCCGTCTGCCATGAAGACGACGCGGTCAGCAACGCGGCGGGCAAAGCCCATCTCATGCGTCACGACGATCATCGTCATTCCCTGCTTTGCAAGCTCGACCATAACGTCCAGGACCTCGTTGATCATCTCGGGGTCGAGGGCAGATGTCGGCTCGTCGAAGAGCATGGCCTTCGGATGCATCGCAAGGGAGCGGGCAATCGCGACACGCTGCTGCTGGCCACCGGAGAGCTGGGCGGGGACCTTTCCTGCCTGCTCGGCCACGCCGACGCGTCCCAGGAGGTCCATGGCCTCCTTCTTGGCCTGCTCCTTCGGCTCATGCAGGACATCGATGGGACCCAAGGTCACGTTATCCAAGATTGTCATGTGCGCGAAGAGGTTGAACTGCTGGAACACCATGCCAAGGTCGGCACGCATCGCAGCGAGCTCCTTGCCTTCCTGGGGAAGAGGCTTGCCTTCGATCAAGATCTCGCCTGAATCGATGGTCTCGAGGCGGTTGATCGTGCGGCAGAGCGTCGACTTGCCCGACCCGGAAGGGCCGATCACGACGACGACCTCGCCCTTGTGGACGGAGAGATTGATGTCCTTCAGGACATGGAGGTCTCCGTAGTGCTTCTCGACATGCCTGAGCTCGATGACGGGTACTGTGGCTGCCTGTGTATCCATATGGCTCCTATCCATTGCCAATGTCTGCCTATCTTCCTTGCTAGACGGGATTCTCGTTCGTGCGGGCCACGATCGAGGAGCCCTGCTTCCGGGCAAGGGAGATGGCGAACTGGTTGATGCCGTAATTGATGAGGATGTAGATGATTGCAACCACGAAGTAGGTGGAGACGAGTGCATCGTAGTTTGTGATGAGGACACGCGCATTCTGCAGGAGGTCGGGGAACGACACGACGTAGGCGACGGTCGTGTCCTTCACGACAACGACCAGCTGCGAGATGAGCGACGGTATGACCATGCGGATGGCCTGTGGGAACACGATCTTGAGCTTGACGTGGAGCGGGCTCATGCCGAGAGAGAGGGCAGCCTCCGTCTGGCCCTTCGGCACGGCGTACATGCCGGCACGGAAGACCTCGGCCAGGACACCTGAGGCAGCAAGCGCGACCGGCAGCGTGATCATCCAGAACGAGGACATCTTGATGCCGTACTGGGGGATGACCAGGAAGAAGAAGTAGATCAGAAGCAGGCTCGGGACGCCACGGAAGAAGTTGATGATCACATGGCAGATGCCGGCCAGGATCTTGTTCTCGCTGATGCGGCCCATCATGAGGAGAAGGCCGAGAGCAAGGGCGATGATGCCTGCCGCGACAGCGACCTCGACCGTGCCGACAAATCCCTGGAGCAGGAAACGCCAGGTCGTCCAGCGCGTGAAGAAGGCCCAGTATTTCGGGGCGAGCTGGCCTGTGACATAGAAGCGCTGGACGATCGCGAAGATGCCCAGGGCGACGAGGACGAGCGCTATGGCCGTCCAGATGCGGATGCGGTGACGGGTCTTGGGACCGGGTGCCTCGTAGAGGGCGTCGCGCATGGAGACAGTCGTGGCACTCATCTCAGGATCCTCGCTTTCCTGTCGATTGCATTGCCGACAAAGCCGATAGCAAGAGCGGTCAGGGCATAGCCGAGCGCGGAGATGAAGAACGTGGCAATGCCGCCAGCGACCTGGGTGTTGATCGAAGAGACGATGCCGGTGAGCTCATTGGGATCGAGCGGGACCTGGGAGCCCAAAGCTGTCGTCAGCATGACGGCGATGAGCAGGTTTGTCATCGGCAGCACGGACGAGCGCAGGGCCTGGGGAATGACGATGCGGCGCAGGATCTGCGTGAACGTGAGGCCGATGGAGCGTGCTGCCTCGATCTGGCCGACGCCGATCGTGTTGATGCCGCTCATGAAGTTCTCCGACCCGAAGGCAGAGCCCAGAAGGATTGTCGCAATGATCACGCAGTCGCGGTAGGACAGAAGGACCTTGAGATACGGCAGCGCATAGACGCAGATGATCAGAAGCGAGATGCCGGGGATGTTGCGGAAGATCTGCACATAGAGGTCGCCTACGACGCGCAGAGGCTTGATCGGGCAGACACGCATGATCGTGATGATGACAGAGAGCAGCATCACGAAGACGAACGAGATGGCGGTAAGCTGCCAGGTCGTGAGAAGGGCCGTGATGTAGTCCGAGCCATAGGCGCTCCAGAGCTCAGCGAAGCTCATGCATCCTCTCCTTCCTTTCTGTGAGGTGCCTTCTGGAAGAAGGCGTGTCTCTAGAAGTATGAGGTTTCCGCCCGGGTGCAGCGGAAACCTCATAGTGTGCTAACAGCCAGGAAATATGCTGGATAGGGTGCCTATGCCTCGATGACAGGAGGCTCGGGGGCGTTGTCGAGGCCCGTGCGGTCGCCGATAGCGATCTTCCAGAGCTGCTCCCACGTTCCGTCATCCTCGATGCTCTTGAGCCAGGCGTTGACGAAATCGACGCCGTCGGAGCCGAGCGGGAGGCCAATGCCGTAAGGATCGTCCGGACCGAACGGGTCGCCTGCGATGCGGTACTTGCCTGGGTTCTTGACGACAGAGCCCATCTGGAGCGTCTCGTCGATCACATAGGCATCGACGCGCCCCTGCTCGAGGGCCTGGCGTGCCTCCTCGTCGGTGCTGAACTCCTGCTGCTTGGCATCAGGGGCAAGCTCGCTCACGATGCTGGGACCCGTGGAGCCAGACTGGACAGCCACGTTCTTGCCGGCGAGGTCATCGACGCTGTTGATATCGGTGTTGTCTGCGAGGACCAGGATGGCCTGCTGGGAGACGAAGTAGGGGCCTGCGAAGGAGATGACCTTCTTGCGGCTGTCCGTAATCGAGTAGGTTGCAAATACGGCGTCGACCTGGTCGTTCTGGAGCACGGACTCGCGGGTATCGGATGTGACCTGCGTGAGGTCGAGCTTCGTCTCGTCGCCCAGGATGTAGCGGGCCAGGAGCTGATAGAGGCCGGCATCGAAGCCGCGGACCTTGTTGTCCGTCTCGTTCAGGAGGCTGAAGAGGGTGGAGGTGCGGGTGCCGCCGACGCGGAACGTGCCGGCATCCTTGATCTTCTTGGCCCAGGCATTTGCGGAGATCGTTGCGTCGTCTGCGGTGGCGCCGCCAGCAATCAGGGAGTCATAGGCGTCGATATCGAGGTCGGTCGATGCGCTCGACGTGTCGGACGAGCTCGAGGACGAGGATGAAGACGCTGTGCTCGAAGAGGTGTCAGAAGAATCGCAGGCTGCAAGGCCGAAGAGGCCTGCTGCTGCAATGGTGCCAGCTCCTGCTGCGAGTGCCTGGCGCCTGGTGAGAAGAAGATTGTCAAGCTTGCGCATGTCAGTGCCTTTCTTTTCATTGTTCTGGCTTCCGCAAATCATGCTCCCCTGTCTCGGAAGCCATGGCAAAAGAGATAGTGCGTTACTTATACCGCCGTAGTGGCATTAAGTATTCAACCATTGGCCGAAGAGGTACTGTTCTGCAATGAATCTTTCAGACAGCTGGCTATATCCAGGAAAGATAGCGGGGATATTCTCTCTGATGCATTAACCATTCATCCGGTGCTGCGCGGCGTTCAGAAAAGAGCTATCTTCATAATTCTGAATGTCGCCTGCCGAAAAGGGCCTTCCTCATGCTGCGAATGCTGAACGGGCGGGTAACAGAAGAGGGACCTGATAGCGGCAGGGCGGGTGCGGGCGCGCTGTCCGGACAAGGAGGCGCCAATGGAGCCCAGAAACAGCAAGGAAGATATCGGCAATGCCGGCAGAGGGTGTGCCATGACAAGGAGGGGAGCGCTTGGCCTTGCGGCAGGCCTCGCAATGCTCGGCGTAGCTGGATGCTCCGGCTGCGGCAAGACGGATGACGCTGCAGACGCAGCTTCAGATGCGCAGGAGAGCCCTGCTGCAACAGACAGCACCGATGCCGGGACGCAGGAAGAGGCAGCTCCCGAGCCAACGGCTGAGGAGCTTGCGGCACAGCATATAGAGGAGCTCTTGGGTGGCCTCACGACAGAGCAGAAGGTAAGCCAGCTCTTCTTCCTGAGGCCCGAAAGCCTTGTCTCGGATACGATGACGGAAGCAGGTTCGGAGGCGCAGCAGGCACTCCAGGCCTATCCCGTAGGTGGCATGTGCTTCTTCGGAAAGAATCTCGAGGATACGGACCAGACAGTCCAGATGCTCTCCGCCCTGAAGACGTATTCGAAGGATGCCTGCGGCATACCGCTTCTGTGCTCTACCGACGAGGAAGGTGGCACGGTCTCGCGTATCGGCGGAACTCCTGGCTTCGGCATTGCCAATGTCGGCGACATGCGCGCTATCGGCGATGCCGGCGACGTCTCGGCAGCACGGGACGTGGCGGAGACGATTACGGGCTATCTCCTGCCACTCGGCTTCAATCTCGACTTCGCACCAGATGCTGACATCTGCAACAACCCGGACAGCTACACGATGGCACAGCGTTCGTTCGGAACGACTGCTGCCACTGTCGCTCCTATGGTGGCAGCGCAGGTCGAGGGCTTCGTCTCTTCCGGCATCGGGTGCTGCGCGAAGCACTTCCCGGGCATAGGGGGTGCGGTCGGCGACTCGGAGACCGAGCCTATCGTCTCCGAGAAGACGGCAGACGAGATGGCAGAAGAGGAGCTCAAGCCCTTCCAGGCTGCCATCGCGGCCGGTGTCCCCATGATCATGGTCGGTCACCTCTCCTGTCCCAATATCACAGGCACGTATGCACCTGCTTCCATCTCGAGGGAAGTCGTGACCGACATGCTCCGCGATCGTCTTGGTTTTGACGGTGTCATCATCACCGACTCGCTCGAGATGGGTGCCATCGTCCAGGATTACACGATCGAGGAGATTGTACTCTCAGCGCTCGATGCCGGTGTTGATATGCTGCTCATGCCAAGCGATTTCGACCGGGCCTATGCGGCTGTGCTCAGCGCTGTGGAGGCAGGAGACATCTCCGAGGACAGGATCGATGACTCCATCCGCCGCATCCTCAAGATGAAGGTCGGCCTGGGGCTCGTGTAGCGCTCAATTCCATCGGATGCTCTCACAGGCGTATGATACAGAAGAAGGCTGATGTGCAGAGAGGAGCAGCCGATGGAGAAGGGCCGGGACGAGATTTCGCTCTTTGATTTCGCCTATCTCGGCGAGTGGGGAGAGACCTCTGCGCGCCTGGCACAGATGACCCTGCCTGAGCGGTGGGACTTCGCCGGAACAGGGCCTCGCAGCTACGAGATCCTGAGCGACTATCTGCGCTTCACGTTCCTTCGTCTCGAGCGTGAGGGCAAGGTCCTCATCAGCGATGATGAAGATTTCTGCGCCTTCAATACCGGCCTTGTCGATGAATCGTATGAGGACATCTTTGCCTGCTTCACGCCGAACAGGATTCCGGACAGGCAGCCCTGGTATCTCGAAGGCTTCGCTGCGGCAGGAGCAGACAGGCTCGGCGACAGGCTGCTCAGGAGCTTCCACGACCTGCCGGAGCGTGCGCGCTATCTCTTCAAGGCAGAGGATGTGCTCTACGACGTGGACCAGGTGCCGACGCCTGACTATGGCCATATCCTGATCGGCAATATCGACCGGCTGCCTGAGGCCTTCCTCGTGCGCGAGCTTGCAGACAATGAGGAAGAGCTGGCATGCACGAAGCGCGCGTTCGCAGCGAAGGAGAAGGATGCGCGCAGGGATGCCTTCGATGCGCTTGCAAAGCTTCTGGATGCCGACCAGCTGCGCTTCCGGCGCCTGAAGGACCGGCTTGATGCTGCCATCAGGCTGTCGGTCAAGCAGGTTGCCTGGAACTGGAGGTGGGCGGTGCCTATCTACTATCCTGCCAGAGACTGTGTGAGCCTGCTTCTGCCGCTCGACCTCACAGAGGACGAGCAGCCCGATATCGCGCTCGTGCTCGAGCGGACGCAGTCGGGCCGCTACATCGGCCAGACGATACTGACGGCAGAGATGGCATACAAGGATGCGCGCCTGATTGCACGTCCTGGAGCCGAATGGCTCGATGCCTGCTTCGTGAAGTGAGACTTGAGCCCGAGTGGAAAGATAGGAGAGAGACTGATGATAAAGCCGGATACGCCCGCATGCGTCCTCTTCGACTTCGACGGCGTCTGTGCCGATACCGAGAGGTATGGCATAGAGCTCGACAGAGAGGTGTATGAGCTCTACGGCATCAATCCCACGAAAGAGGAGATGCAGTCGCTTGTCGGCACGACGGGGCTTGAGTCCATCCCGGCACTTTTCAGGAGGTATGGCCTCACGGTCACGGCGCAGGAGTTCTTTGCAAAGCGCCGTGACAACACCTGCATCTACCGTGATTTCCCGCTCGAGGCAGAAGCAGGCCTTCTGGATGTCCTGAAAGACCTTCGTGCCCGCCATATCCCGACGGGCTTGGTCTCTACGACAGCAGCTTCCTCCATCCTCTTTGCGCTCGACAGGCTCCATCTTACGTCCTGCTTTGACGTGATTGTCACAGGGGACATGTGCGAGCATCACAAGCCAGAGCCCGATCCCTATCTTCTGGCGCTGAGGCTCTTGGGAAAGGATGCGAAAGACTCCATCGCCGTCGAGGATTCTCCTGTCGGCATCCATGCCGCCAAGGCTGCGGGGCTCTATGTGATGGGGTATCGGGGCGCAAGCATTGTGCAGGACACCTCGGAGGCAGATGAACAGCTCGAGGGGTTCCCATCATTCAGGGTCTAGCAGCCTGGCGCTACCGCCAGACGGAGCGTAGTGAGTCCGCCTTCGCTCATGACAATCAAAGAGCCTCCATGCTGAGTGGCAAGACGTTTCACAGCCTGGAAGTCTTCGAGGGCTGAGAGCTTCTCTGCTGAGGCGGGGATAGGCATATCGCATGAGATGAAGAGCATCCCGCCGTGCTGCTTCAGCGAAAGGTCTATGGCCCGTTCTTCTTGATTCTTGCCTCGGCTGGCAACAAGCATCGCAAGGCGTCCAATGCCCGTGACCAATGCATAGAGGTCTGTGCTGCGGAGTGCCCCGCCATCAATCCTGCCTGCCATGCACGCAAGCGTGATGTCCTGCTGCCCGCAGAGCAGCTCCATCTTTGCAAGCGCTGCATTGATGGCTTCGCTGTGCGTCCGGAGTGTTGCATCGTAGCTTCTGAGATTCTTCTCGACACGGTCGAGATATCCTCCCAATCCTTCGGTCTGCTCTGCACGCACACCCGCGACAATATGCCGCACATCGTGCATGAGGCTGCCCAGCCGTTCGAAGAGGGCATGGGAAAGATCGAGACTGGATTGCGCATCGGCAAGTATCTGCTCGCTTGCCCGCGCTTCCCGCGAAGAGATGACCTTCTGGCAGGCCATGTATTGAAGCGAAAGCACCATGATGCAGACCAGAAGGCTCATCCATACGGACCTGAAGCGAGAATCATCCAGCTGGAACAGCCCTTGGAAGCCAAAGGTGCAGAGGAAAAGCATGGCCAGAAGGGCAGAGGCTCCGAGCACGCCGTAGGGTTCGTCTTCGAGGAGCCGCCCTCCGGTCCTGGAGAGGACATCCCTGAATATCAGCCGGACGGCTGTGTACCAGACGATGCAGGCAAAGGCGCTCAGACAGAAATAGAGCGCAAGATTCTGGGTGAGGCTTGGCCATATCCAGAGTGCAAGCCATTCATGCACCACGATGTAGACAATGTGCTGGGTCGTGTAGGCGGTGGCTGCACTCCATAGAAGATCGGTCAGGCCTATACGGAAGCAGCACTGCAGCGAGAACGTCATAGCAAACACAAGCGATAGGTACCAGAGGACGTTCATGGCATTGGGCAGCGCTGCCGAGACAACGAATTCCCTGAAGGGGAAATAGCCAAGCGAGACGAAAGAGAAGCCTGCAATGAGGCCCGCAGCCTTGAGTGCGGCCTTCGGCTTCGGCTCTGCCTGGATAGCAAGCAGGACAAAGGCAGCGGCAAGGTATTCCCAGACGAAGCGAAGCTCCTCGAAGATAGCGAGAGGGGTTGCAGCAGCAAGGAAGGCAGCCACGTCAGATTCCTCCTGCACAGGCAATGAAGGCCTCGGTGAAGGCCTCGCGCCTCGATCTGCTCATAGCGAGCTCGTCTGTGCCGACCTTTACGCTGGAACCTGAGATTGCCTTGACCTGCTTGAGGTTCACAAGGTAGTAGCTGTTGCAGCGGGCGAATCCTGAGCTTTCGAGCTTCTTCTCGCATGCCGTCATGGTCTCGCGTGTGCGGTAGGTCTCATGAGCGGTGTGATACATGAGGTAGTGACCATGCGATTCGATGTAGAGCACATCGCGGATCGGGAGGATCATCATGCCATCAGCAGTCTTGATGACAAGAGACTGCTCCGAGCGTTCTTGGACGCGGGCCAAAGCCCTCGTCAGCTTGAGCGAGAAGGTCGGGTAGGAGATCGGCTTGACCAGATAGTCGGCGGCCTCCACTTCGTAGCCTTCGAGGGCATATTGCGGCATGCTCGTGACGAAGACGATCGTGATATCGGGATTCACGCTGCGCAGAAGCCTTGCGGCTTCCATGCCGGATATGCCTGGCATGTCTATATCGAAGAACACAAGAGAGAACTGGGATGAATCCTCCCGCAGAAAGGAAGCGGCATCCGGAAATGCGATGGGCTCGATATCGGCATCATGGCTCTTTGCGTACTCATCGATATAGCGGACGAGATTGTCCCTGTCGAGACTTGAATCGTCGACGATTGCAGCCTGCATGCATCCCCTTTCCAGTTTGCATCCTCGCTACATCCTAGCCTATCGGCGGGGGCGGATTCGCCGTGCCGGCGACCGTTCGACCTTCCGGAATCCGCAGACGGTGCTTTTCCGTCGAATCCTGCCAGCGCGCTGCCGAAACGTGCCAGCCCGCTGTATCTGCATCCTGCTTCCGAAGAAGATGGCATCAACAAGAAAGGGCTTGGAGGACCATAAGTGAAGCCATCAGGATGAGGGAGGACATCAGATGACGAATTCGAAGAAGCCGCAGACCAAAGGCGGACTTACGAGGCGCTCTGTGCTGGGGCTGGGAGGCATCGGAGCCGGTGCTGTTGCCCTGGGTGTCGGCAACTACTATGCGAACAAGTATGCGCCGGTCATCAATACCTATCTCGGGCAGAAGAGCTACGAAGTCAAGGATGGTGGCGCAGGAGCTGAGGACAGCGTCTACTTCAAGGCGTCCTATAGCAGCGAGTCGGAGCGTCTTGCGGCAGATGCATCCATTGCCAAAGAAGTTGCGCAGGAAGGCTTCGTCCTCCTCAAGAATGATGGCGCGCTTCCGATGGCAGAAGGCAGGGTCACGCTTCTCGGTGTAAGCTCTGCAGACATCCTCTACGGCGGTGGCGGCTCCGGCGCTGTCGACTCCTCGACTGCTCCGACCCTGAAGTCTGCGCTCGAGGCTTCTGGCTTCGAGGTCAACCCGACGATGTGGAGCTTCTACACTGAAGGCGCGGGCAGCTCTATCCGCATGGATGTCGCCGATATCGCAGGCACGGGCCGCTATGTCATCCATGAGGCATCTCCGGACCTCTTCACAGATACGGAGACCGCAAGTCTCGGCGACTACAGCGATGCTGCCATCGTCGTCTTTGCCCGCTCCGGCTCGGAGAGCTCGGATGTCCCGAGGACATATGATGAGTCGTATCTTCAGGACGTCGATATCAAAGGCTATACCGGCACGGTCCATTCGAGCAGGCTCGATTCGGATGACGATCTTGGACGTCATTATCTGGAGCTCACCTCGAATGAGGAAGCGCTTCTGGAGTATGCTTCCCAGCACTTCGGCAGGGTTATCGTGCTGATCAATTCCGGCAATGCTATGGAGCTCTCGTTCCTCGACAGCAGCCGCTTCAACGTCGATGCCTGCCTCTGGATCGGCAACCCAGGCCAGGACGGCCTCTATGCCGTGGGCGATATCCTGACAGGCGCCGTGAATCCATCTGGCAAGACGGTCGATACCTACGCCCGCAACTCCCTGTCTGCGCCGTCGCTCATGAACTTCGGCTCGAATATCATCGCTGGCACAGACAATGCGCCATTCGTTGTCTACCAGGAAGGCATCTACGTCGGCTACAAGTACTATGAGACCCGCTACGAGGACTGCGTGCTCGGACAGGGCAACGCAGATTCCGCAGTCGGAGCATCCGGCTCTGCAGACAAGTGGAGCTATGGCAGCGAGGTGCAGTTCCCGTTCGGATTCGGCCTTTCCTATACCTCCTTCGAGCAGGTGCTTTCCGGAAGCGCCCAGAAGGATGATACGGTGACCCTTACCGTCAAGGTCACCAACACGGGGTCTCTTGCAGGCAAGGATGTCGTCGAAGTCTATGGCCAGAGCCCCTATACGGACTATGACCGCGCAAACGGTGTCGAGAAGGCTGCTGTCCAGCTGGTGGGCCTGGCCAAGACCGATGAGCTTGCACCTGGTCAGTCGCAGACGCTCGAGGTGGCCGTCTCCCTTGCAAGCCTCAAGAGCTACGACGAGGGCGGCAAGGGGACCTACATCTTCGAGGCAGGCGACTACTACCTCGCAATCGGTACGGATGTCCATGACGCCCTCAACAACATCCTTGCTGCCAAGGGTGCATCTGGCATGGATGCAGAGAGCGATGCAAGAAAGGCCGTGAAGCTCTCGCTTGGGGAGAGCAGCGACTACGCCACTTCTCCCTATACCGGCGCTGCAGTTCAGAACCAGTTCGAGGATGCGGACATGCGGAGCTATGACGCAAGCTTCACCTATCTGACGCGCAGCGACTGGGAAGCCAGCTATCCCACGACCTATGCCTTCACGGCAACTGATGAGGTGCTCCAGGCGCTTGCTGTACAGGAGGGACAGGACGATCCTTCCGCGGTGATGCCGACGACAGGTGCCCAGAATGACCTCACGCTCGCGATGCTCCGTGAGGTCGATGCGGACGATCCGGCATGGGACGATCTTCTTGACCAGCTGACACCCGAAGAGATGTACAACCTGGTCCGTGTCGGCGGCTACCAGACTCAGGCGGTCAACTCGGTGGGCGCTCCAGCAACGGTCTGTGTCGATGGCCCTGCCTATGTCGGCAATGCTGGCACGACAGGCGTCAATACTGTCGAGAAGACCTATGCCTGGTGCTCCGAGGTCGTCATCTCCTCGACCTGGAATCCTGCCTGCGCCAAGGCAATGGGAGAGCAGATCGGCGAGGACTGCCTTGCTCAGGGCGACCTCAACTTTGCGGGCTGGTATGCGCCGTCGATGAACATCCACCGTACGCCATTCTCGGGACGCAACTTCGAGTACTACTCAGAGGATGGCTTCCTCTCCGGACAGTTCGGAGCTGCCACGGTTGCAGGTGCCCGCTCCAAGGGCGTCATGACATTCGTGAAGCACTTCGCTCTGAACGACCAGGAGACCAGCCGTACGACTATCGCCACGCTTTCCAACGAGCAGGCAATCAGAGAGATCTACCTTGCAGCCTTCGAGCCAAGCATCTCGGGAGGAGACGAGGGCACGCTCGGCATCATGCTGAGCATGAACCGCGTCGGCCTTGTCTGGTCTGGCGACAACAAGGGTCTCACGACGAATGTCGTACGCGGCGAGTGGGGCTTTAAGGGTGCCATCATCACCGACCAGGCATCCTACCCGCAGGCCTTCCCGCTGCTGGCCATCCGTGCAGGCCTTGCTGGCGGTACTGACATGTGGCTCAACTCCGGTACCGACAACTGGCAGATCGATGGCTATGCATCGAATCCGACGGTCATGACGCAGCTGCGCCAGGCCTCCAAGCACATCCTCTATGCCGTCTCCCGCAGCCTTGCCATGAATGGCATCTCTTCCACGGCAAAGGTCGTCTCTGTCATGGCGCCATGGCAGATGGCACTCACGGGAATCGATGTGGCAGCAGCGGTCGGTGCTGCGGCAGGCATCTACGCTATTGTCCGCGGGGCAAAGCGCCGCAAGGCTGAAGCTGCCGAGGACGAGGAAAGCTCAGACAGCAGCACGAGCAAGTAGCTTCATCAACATCTGGATCAGTGCCCCTGAAGCCATTGACAGCTTCAGGGGCACATCTGCATTGGGATGTTTTCAGGTTCGTCCTTGTGGCTAGCTAAGCGCAAGCGGGGAAGCGCATAGGGTATGAGTCCTTATGAATGATGCAGGCTTTCTCTTGGAGGAGGTACTTATGGAAAATGCTCTTGAAGCAATCCATAACCGCCGCAGCGTCCGCGCCTATGAGGACAAGGCGGTGCCGAAGGACCTAATAGACAAGGTTATCGATGCTGGACTCTGGGCGCCAAGCGGCATGGGCAGGCAGTCTGCCATCGTTGTTGCTGTCACGGACAAGGAGAAGATCTCCTGGCTCTCCGAGCTCAACAGGAAGATTGGCGGCTGGAAAGAGGGGTTCGATCCTTTCTATGGGGCACCAGTCGTGCTCATGGTCCTCGGCAAGAAGGACATGCCGACCTATGTCTGCGATGGCTCCCTCATGATCGGCACCATGGGAATCGCAGCGGAAGAGCTGGGTCTCGGCAGCTGCTGGATCCATCGCGCGAAGGAAGAATCGGAGATGCCGGAAGTCCAGGAGTGGCTCTCCTCGCTCGGCGTGCCTGAAGGCTATGAAGGCGTGGGACATCTGATTCTGGGCTATCCTGTGAAGGACAAGGTGGCTGCTCCGCAGCCACGCAAGGACGGCCGCGTCTTCTGGGCGGAGTAGGCCTGAGAAGCTGGGAATCGATGGCTCAAGGGTTGGCCGACATGGCCTTGGAGGGGGCCTGAGATGGGAACCGTTGTCTCATGGCTTGAAAACCTCTTCATGCCGGCGACCCTTCTGGCAGAAGGCCAGGGCTGGCCGCTCTTTGGAGCTGTGCATGTTGCCTGGCTCGCGGCATCGTGTGCTCTCATCGCCTTCTGTGTCCTCCATTACCGTGCGCTGTCTGCTGGGCAAGCGCGGAAGCGGATGACATACGTCGTGACGATCGTGCCGCTCATCCTTCTGGCTTTGCAGGATCTGGGCTTCATCGCTACAGGCACGTTCACGCCCAGCTGGTGGCCGCTCCATTCCTGCAATGCCTGCGAGTATCTCGGCATCATCTATGCGATATGGCCTGCCGCCTGGATAGGGGAGACGCTCTTCTGCCTTTCTGCCACAGGAGCCATCTGTGCCGTGCTGTTCCCTGGCTGGGCATGGTGTCCGCCTCTGTCATGGCCGGTCGTCTGTGGCTTTGCCGAGCATTCCCTGATGCTTGCCCTGGTCCTCATGAAGCTTGCGACCGGCGAGCTTCGGCCCAGCCTCGGACGTCTTTGGCAGGCGGTTGCCTTCACAGGTGCCTATCTTGTCTTCTGCCTTGCGGTGAATGCCCGCTTCGGGACAAACTTCATGTTCGTGCGCGTGCCGGCAGAAGGCTCCCCTCTCGAGGCCTTCTTCCAGCTCTTCGGCTGGCCAGGCTATCTGGTGCCCTATGGGCTGGGGGTGCTCGGCATCTGGATTCTCATGCATAAAGGATATGCTAGGCTGTGCCGGCATTGCACGCATGCAGGGGCATGCAGGCACTGAGATACGTGCCTCTGCACGGATGCGCAGACATCCTGCTGGCTGGCATGTCAACACGATAAACTCTTCTTGAAGGAGCAGGGATGTGCTGGGATACTGTCGTGCTGCAACTGATGGTGGCAGGGCCTGGCATCCGAGGAACTCTGGCTTTTGTGCCCTGCCTTCGCGAGAAAGGGTGCAGATGGAAGCGCTCAAGCTCCTGGGCATCCTGATCGTCGTGATCGGATTTGCCCTCAAATGGGATTCGATCCTGACGATCATGGCTGCCGCTGTCGTCACTGCCCTCATTGCCGGCATGGATCCTCTGGTATTCCTGCAGACGCTGGGCAAGAGCTTCGTCTCGAACCGCAACATGCTCATCACGGTCGTCGTGTTCCTGCTGACGGGCACGCTCGAGAGGAACGGCCTGAAGGAAGCGGCGAAAGACGTGATGGCAAAGGTGAAGAATGCCACAGCCGGCATCGTGCTCGGTGCCTACGGCGTCTTCCGCGTGATCTTTGCTGCCTTCAATGTCAGCTTCGGTGGCGTTGCCGGCTTCGTGAAGCCTGTCGTCATGCCCATGGCAGAGGCGGCAGACGAGGCAGGTGGCCACAAGATGTCCCGCAAGCATCATGAGGAGCTCAAGGCCATGGCAGCCGGCATGGAGAATGTCGCCTGGTTCTTCGGCCAGGTGCTCTTCGTCGGCACGTCCGGCATGCTGCTTGTCCAGGGCACGATGGCCGACCTCGGCTACACGGTCGACCTTCCCCAGCTCGCTGCCATCCAGATCCCTGTCGCCGTCGTCGCGGTCGTCGTTACGACGATCTACTACGCGATCTGCGACAAGAAGCTCACGAAGGAAGATCCGAAGCAGCTCGAGGCTGAGGCTGCGGCCGGCGTGAAGGAGGAAGACTGATGGGTGTCATCGAATTCTTCCAGAGCGCCGATGTGACGCTTTCCCAGAAGCTCCTCGAGGTCGTCTACCTGATCATTGGCCTCGTCTGCATCTATGCAGGAATCCGCAATGCAAAGGACGAGACGAACGAAAAGAGGATCGGCACGGCCTTCTTCTGGTGCATTCTCGGCATCCTCTTCATCGTCGGCCCCTGGGTGCCGTATGAGGTGGACGGCGTCCTCGTTATCCTCATGGTCATTCCGCCGATTGCAAAGCAGGTCGGCAAGGGCGCAGACCGCACGAAGCCGACCGACACTGAGGCGCATGCCGGCTACAAGGACCTTGGCACGAAGATCTTCATCCCTGCCTTCTCCATCGGCGTCGTTGCCCTGATCTTTGCCCTCTTCACGAAGATCAGCTCGCTTGTCGGCATCACCGTCGGCGTCTTCATCGGCATGGTCGTCCTGCACTTCATGCGTCCGAAGCAGAACACGATGAAGGTCTATCTCGAGGATTCCCGCCGCATGATTGATATCGTGGGCACGCTGATCATGCTTCCGACGCTCCTTGCAATCCTGGGATCGGTCTTCACGGCGGCAGGCGTCGGCAACGTGATCTCCGATATCGTGGGCGCCATCATCCCTCAGGGCAACATGGTCGTCGGCATCGTCGTCTACTGCCTCGGCATGGCCCTCTTCACGATGATCATGGGCAATGCCTTTGCCGCCATCACGGTCATGACGGTAGGCATCGGAGCGCCGTTCGTGCTGTCGCTCGGTGCCGATCCTGTCATCGTCGGCTCCTTGGCCCTTACCTGCGGCTACTGCGGCACGCTCATGACGCCGATGGCAGCTAACTTCAACATCGTCCCTGTCGCGATTCTCGAGATGGACGACGAGTACGGTGTCATCAAGAAGCAGATCGTTCCTGCCCTCATCATGCTCGCCTTCCAGATCATCCTCATGATCTGCCTTGTCGCGCTGTAGTTGGGTAGAGACCTTTAAAGCAAAGAATGAGAGCCTGCCTCGCGGCAGGCTCTTTCGGGAGAGAGAAGGTTCGCAATGAAGAAGATTCTCGTGACCGGCTTCCAGCCATTCGGTGGCGAGACCATGAACCCAGCCTGGGAGGCTGTCCGCAGGCTTCCGGACACGATTGCCGGAGCCTCCGTCACGAAGGTTGAGATCCCGGTCGTCTTCGGCAAGGGCCCCGAGGCTGTGGACAAGGCAATCGACGAGGTCGAGCCCGACCTCGTGCTCTGCGTGGGCCAGGCGGGCGGCCGTGCGAAGATCACGCCGGAGTTTGTCGGCATCAACTACGCCGATGCCCGCATCCCGGACAATGACGGGAACCAGCCGGTGGCAGAGCGTATCGCCGCCGATGGTCCCGACGCCTACTTCGCGACGCTTCCTGTCAAGGCCATGGTCCAGGCCATGGCAGAGGCCGGCATCCCGGCAGAGGTCTCCTATACGGCAGGGACCTACGTGTGCAACGATGTGATGTACTCGCTGCTCCATACGCTTGCAACGAAGCATCCCGGTGTCCGTGGCGGCTTCCTGCATGTGCCGTATGCGACGGAGCAGGCCTGCCATCTGCCATCCTCCACGCCGAGCATGTCGCTCGACATGATGGCACGCGGCATCGAGCTCGGGCTTGCAGCAGCGGTGGAGCACGACCAGGATGTGAAGACAGCTACTGGCACGACGCACTAGCCATACGTGTGATGGATCTGTGGGATGCCCCGGAGGCTCAGGCTTCCGGGGCATCTTCTGTATGGAGAAGTGCCAGCTCAGAGCCTTGAAACGACAGATGGCTGTTCCGGGACAGACGTCCGAATCATGCGGGATGGTAAAGAGGCTATACATCTTTCATGCAGAATGGGCACATGATGCCGACCATCCGGGAGCGATTCAGGAGGCTGCCATGGGCTATACGGAGCGCGAGCACTGGTGCCAGCGGGATGACAAGAAGATCTACGGGAAGCTCTTCCTGCCGGATGGCTGGGATGACGGGCGTCCGCGTGCCACGGCCATCTTTGCCCATGGACTCTCGACGAACCATGGGGACATGGAGCCGTATGCGAGGACAGCTGCCGATAGGGGCATGGTGAGCTATGTCTTCGACTTCTGCGGTGGTGGCGGCTATTCAAGGAGCAGCTGGCAGGACAACATGTCACTCTTCACGGAGCAGCACGACCTCGAGGCTGTCGCCTGGGAGCTCTCGCGCGAGCCCTTCGTCGACGAGCGCAACCTCTTCCTCTGCGGTGCCTCGCTCGGTGCCACAATCGCGCTCATGGCAGCAAGGGCGAATGTGCAGCTCGTGAAGGCCTGCCTTCTGCTCTATCCTGCCTTCAACCTGCATGATGCAGTGCATGCTGCCTGCCAGAGGAGGGAGGATCTTCCCGAGCGCTTCCACATCATGAGCATGGACGCGTCGGGAGACTTCCTGCGCTCCTGTTGGGATTACGACTTCTTCGAGCATATCCCGGCATTTCCCCAGGATGTCCTTATCTTCCATGGGGACGCAGACCAGGCAGTGCCGCTTTCCTATTCGCAGCGGGCGCAGGCACTCTTCCCGCGCTGCGAGCTCCATGTGATTCCAGGCGGTGGCCATGGCTTTGTCGACCCCTATTACTGGCAGGTCGTGAGCGAGGCGGCAGAGTGGCTGCGTGCCCACATCTGGCGCTAGCTTCTAGAGGCCTTCCGGCACCTGGGCATCTGCATCCCTGAACCAGGCAAGGATATCGCCGAGCGCTACCGGTGCCATTGCATTCGCATCGACGCCCACGTCGTAGCGGAAGATCCCTTCCTCCTTCATACGGATGTTGTAGGAGCCGGGTGCCTGCTCGTCCTGGCCTGAATGGATATGGCCATGCAGCATGATGGCGCCCCTGTGCATGCCTTCCCAGGAGAGCAGTGGATAGTGGCAGAGCACGAGGATCTGCCCGTCCTCCGTCTTCATGCGCATGAGCGGCGGATCCAGGATGAAGGTGTGGGCAGCCTCCGGACGCGACCAGTCCTTGTCGTGGTTGCCTGAAATCAGGTGGACCTTGCGGCAGACAATCTTCTTCCTGAGCGCATGGGCATGCTCGACCGTGCAGCGGTAGGAGAAGTCGCCGAGGATATAGAGCGTATCGGTCGGAGCAACCTTGATATTGATGTTCTGGATGATGGTGTGCTCCATAGCCTCCAGGGAGGAAAAGCCGCGCTTCTGGGTGGCGAGGCTCTCATGTCCCAGATGGAGGTCTGCGGTGAACCAGATCATGTAGCTCTCCTCTCCGATCCGTCAGGCGGCGGCAATCTGGCGGATATCTGTTCCTGGCTATACTCTATATGCTGAACAGACGCAGGAAGTCCCTGATGGTTTCGAGGCTTCCCAGATGGCGGAAAGACATGAGAGGCTTGCTATGAAGAAGATCATCCTCGACCTCGATACCGGCATCGATGATGCCCTCGCAATCGCCTATGTGCTCGGAAGCCCTGACGCCGAGCTCATCGGCATCACCGGCACCTACGGCAATGTCCTGATGGAGCAGGGCCTTGCCAACAGCCTTGCCCTGACCGAGCTTCTGGGCCATCCCGAGGTCCCGGTCTTTCCGGGCAAGACCCATGCGCTGGCACAGGATGGCTTCGCCGTGAGCGAGGCCTCTGCCTTCATCCATGGGAGAAATGGCATCGGCGGGGTCGAGGTGCCTGCTTCCCGGCGTGCTGCCGAGAAGACGCCGGCAGTCGATTTCCTGATTGAGGCAGCGCATCGTCTGGGAGACGATCTTGTCTATGTGCCGACCGGTGCGCTTACCAATCTGGCTGCTGCGCTCAGGAAGGACCCCTCGCTTTCAGCATGCCTGCACGTGGTGATGATGGGAGGCGCGCTCACGGTGCCCGGCAACGTGAATGCCTGGACAGAAGCCAATATCAGCCAGGATCCCGAAGCTGCCGACGAGGTATTCCGCTCTGGCACTGATGTCACGATGGTGGGGCTCGACGTCACGCTCCAGACGCTTCTCACAAAGCAGGAGACAGGGCAGTGGCGTGCGCTCGGGACGAAGGCAGGAAATGCCTACGCCGATATCGTCGACTACTATATCGGCGCCTATGCCAAGACCGCTCCCTATCTTGGAGGATGCGGCCTGCACGATCCTCTGGCAGCTGCTGTGGCGCTCGACCCGACGCTGGTGACGTGTCTTGCCATCAACATGAAGGTGGATACCGAAGGAGCGACCAGGGGGCGCACGATTGGCGACGAGACCAGGCTGAACGATGCGAAGAAGACCATGAAGGTGGCTGTCGCCGTCGACACCGAACGCTTCCTTTCCCAGTTCATGGAGCGCATCACGAAGCTTCTTGCAGCTGCCTGATCGAGAGAGGCAGAAACGAGGCTGCGGACCCGCCTGCTGCCATCCAGATCCTGGCAATCGGCATGGCCCTGCTGCCACATTGTTCTGTGCCGGGCTTGCCTGCCAGGGATGGACGGAGGGCCTTGCTGCCAGGGGAGTAGCTTTGGCTCATGGCGGAACCATGGAGGCCGGATTTCCTGACCCTTTGGTCATATCTATGTTACTATCTCCTTAAAGGTCATATAGATATGACAATAGACTGCTGTATGGGAGGTCTACATGAAGAGGCTTGAAGGCAAGATCGCAATCGTGACCGGTTCGACAAGCGGCATCGGCATCGGCATCGCCGAAGCATTTGCCAAGGAAGGCGCCCATGTGGTCGTATGCGGCAGGCGCGAAGCGCGGGGGCAGGAGGTCGTGGAGGCCATCCATGAGGCAGGCGGAAGCGCCAGCTTCCACCGCATGGACCTGAACGATCTGGCGACGGTCGATGCGCTGATGGCAGATACTGCCCAGGAATATGGCCGCATCGATATCCTCATCAACAATGCTGCCGGCGTCGGCCTGGCAGATGGCCGGGTGGACGAGATCTCGCTCGAGGACTGGGATGCCATGTTTGCCTCCGGCGTGCGTGGCACCTTCTATGCGATCAAGGCAGCCCTGCCCTACATGCGCAAGAAGAAGGCGGGCTCGATCGTGAACATCGGATCGATGGCATCGGTTGCAGGGGATCTGGGCTCGACAGCCTATGCCTGCAGCAAGGCTGCGGTCGATATGCTGACCTCGTCGGTCGCGCTCCAGTATGGCAAGGAGAACATCCGATGCAACTGCGTGCGTCCCGGGCTCATCGTGACGCCGCAGAACGAGGCCCATGTGCCGCAGCAGCTCAAGGACATCTTCCTCTCGAACATCGAGGTCAACCGCTATGGCTGCCCGGACGATATCGCGCAGGCATGCCTCTTCTTCGCCTCCGACGAGAGCGCCTATGTCACCGGGCAGATCATCAATGTGGATGGCGGCATGAACTCCCATGCCTCGACAGTGGCCCAGTTCCGTGCCATGGGCTCGAGGACCTGGTAGCGTATGGCAGAAGAGGAGCTGTCCGCATCCTGGAAGGACCATGCCCTGGAGCCGGCCTGGCGCATGCGCGCTGTCTTCGAGCAGAAGGTGATGGCGCCCTACCGCGATACCTACCGGGGCGATCTTGGGCCTGCCCAGGTCGAAGCCCTGGAAGAGCTCTACCAGGCAGGGGAGCTCCGCCAGCAGGAGCTCGCAGCAGCCCTCAGGATCACGAAGCAGCATGCATCGAAGATTGCAGCGCGGCTCGAGGGGCGTGGCTTCGCGAGGCAGGTGCCAGACGATGAGGACAGCCGCTGCCGCAAGGTCTGCCTGACCGATGCCGGCAGGGCCTATGTGGAAGCCCATATCGAAGAGGGTTCCCAAGAGGTGCGTCGTCTGCTCGGACATCTGAGTCCATCCGAGCGCGAGGAGCTGGCCTCAGCGATGGATACCGTGGCACGCCTTCTCGAAAAGGCATGAGGCTCGCAGGATCCAAGGAGGGGGCTGGCGCCGTAAACTGCGCCCCGTTTGTCAAAAGCTTCAGCCTGTGCAGGCGCAGCGCGGCACAGAAAGCCACCCACCGAGCGGGTGGAAGCAAGCGATGCTATGCAGCAAGGTCCAGATTCCAGACCGGGGTGTGGGGCGCCCTGTCTTGACGTCATGCCCTCAAGACAAGCCAAACATCTTTTGAGTACCATGCACGAGGATATGAAGGGTTGGGCCTGTCTGCATGATGCAGACAGGGTGCAGCGGGCAGCCCCTCCTTATCGGAGCTGCATGCATCGCTTCGAGGTTCAGAGCTCGTGCCTGAGGGGACGGACCTTGCTGCCTGCAATCTCGAGGATCATGTAGGTGCAGCGCCCCGAGCCTGGTGCCGGCATGAGGGTGCCAGGATTGAGGACGAGGGCATCTCCTGGCTCTCCGGCATCTTCCTGATAGCGGTGTGTATGCCCATATACCACGATGTCGGCTCCCGCCTCAAGGGCCCGGGCGCGCAGGGCCAGAAGCCGCGGCGCGTGGTACCTATGGCCGTGGGTCATGAGGATGCGGTGGGCAGAGGATGCAGGACGTGGCGGCAGCGGGTCTGTGTAGCCAGCTGCATGGACGCCTGAGATCCTGTCGTCTTCGATATCGATCACAAGCTCGTCGGCAGGATCTGATGGCGCAAGCAGCGCATCGTTGTTTCCGTGGACGAGATAGAGAGGCTCGGGGATGTCCAGGCGGTCGATATCTTCCTGCGCTGCCTCGAAGTCGCCTGCGAGGAGGATGGCATCGAGCGCGCCTTCGGACCTGGCATTGTCCAGTGCCTCTTTGAGATGGTCGAGCTTCCGGTGGATGTCCGATCCGATCATGAGCCTGAGCATGGCCTCGCTCCTTCTCTTCCGCCGTCCTGCACCAGTGTAGGCGAAATCTGCGGCCGTGCGGTATCCCCTGCGTTTCGTTTTGCAATCCAATGCAGAAGCTCTGCATGTCCGCGCGGGCGCGAATCCTGGCGCAAGCTTGTGCCTGTGCCGACGATCCTGCATCTTCCAGAGAATCCAGACAAACAGGAAGGCACCAAATACGGAGGATCTTGCTGACAGGAAGCTGGATGACAGCATCTCTCATGCTGCGCATGCATGCGTGACTGGCCCCAAAGGCGTCGAGCCTTGTCGATGGACCACAAGCGGCTGGTGTGGCTGTCTTGGCTATGGTGCCTCTCATCCTGTCCGGCGGGCACCGACGGAAAGGAGCGCTGTGCCGAGGCTCTGGTCCTGGCCAGGTCCGGCAGTGTGGCGCATGCTTTGAAGGAAGTGCCTTTCAGGAGTGTTCTGGAGCGCTTTCAGCGCGCAGGCTGCAGGTGCTGACGGAATGCCCGTGCGATGCAGCGTTGTGGGACATTGAATGCAGAAGATAGATGGTGTCTGCTCGGAGCAAGGCCTTGGTCCGAGCAGGCACGCCTGTCCGCTGCGCGGCATGAAGCAGGCAGGTTTCTGGGCGAGGCTGCCCTCTGTGCTGTACCTGCTACCATAGACGGCACTGCATATACGTGGAACCTGCCTTATGGGCAGATGCCCCTACTTCGACAGGATGGCTTATGGAGACGCAAGGCAGCTGGCTGGCACGCCCGCAGGAGCATCTTGGCACGTTGGGCCTCATGGTCCTGCTCGTCGGTACCTCGATGCTCATGCCGCTCTCCCTCGACATGTATACGCCTGCCGTTCCCCATATGGCAGAACGTCTCTTCACGACCACGGCGATGGTGAACCTGACGCTGGTGGGCTACAACTTCTTCTTCGCAGTGGGGCTCCTGATCTTCGGTCCGCTCTCTGACAGGCGCGGCAGGCGTCCGGTCCTTCTGAGCGGGCTGGCATTCTATGTGGCCGGATCTCTTGCCTGTGCCCTCGCTCCTTCGATCGAGGTGCTGATTGTGGCGCGCATCGTCCAGTCGCTTGGGGCGGGAGCTGCCGATGCAATGACAAACGCGATCGTGAAGGATGCCTTCACGGAGCAGAGACGCCAGCTTGCCATCTCCTTCATCCAGCTCATGTTCATCCTGGGTCCTGTCGTGGCACCCCTTGTCGGCGCCTGGGTCGTTATGGCCCTCGACTGGCGGGCTACATTCTGGATTCTGACGGCGTCGGGCGTGTTCCTGTCCGTCCTGGCATGTGCCTTCGAGGAATCGCTTCCTGTGTCCGAGCGTTATGTCTCGAGCGAGAAAGGGGAGACGGTGCGGCAGTTCGCTGCTGTCCTCAAGGTTCCTGCCTTCACGCTGCCCCTTCTCGTGTTCACGCTTCCAAACCTCGGCTTCATGGCCTATGTGTCGGTGGCCTCCTTCGTCTATGAGTCTTACTTCGGGCTCTCTGAGCTTGGCTATGGCATGTACTATGCAATCGCTGCCCTTGTGACCGTGCTTGGCCCCTTTGCCTGGGAGCTTGCTTCCCGCCATATGCAGGCCAGGACCTTCATCACAGCAGAGATCGGCGTGGCTGTGGCGGCAGGGGCGGCTCTTCTCGTCTTTGGCCATCTTGCACCCTGGCTCTTCTGCGCCGCCTTCGCTGTCTTTGCAATCGTGGAGGCGAGCCTGCGTCCGCTCTCGACAAATATCCTGCTGTCCAAGTTCCGCGATGCCGGCGGCACGACGGCTTCTGCCATCAACTTCACAAGCACGGTCCAGGGGTCTTGCGGCATGCTTCTTGTCGGCGCTATCGGCACGGACTATGTGTCATCTCTTGCCTGGACAATTCTTGTCAGCATGATCTGTGCTGCTCTTGGCTGGCAGGCGGTCCTGCGCCGCTATCCCCATACGGCAGAGATCAGGGCCTGGGACGAGTAGCAGGCTTGTCCTGCATCATATATGCGAGATATCCTAAGAGGACCTGAAGAGTCCTGGAGGCATGCATGCAGAACATCCCTGAAGCGATAGAGGTCAAAGGCGCGAGGGTCCACAACCTGAAGTCGGTCGATGTGCGTGTGCCGCTCCACGAGATTGTCGGCATTGCCGGCGTCTCGGGCTCCGGCAAGAGCTCGCTTGCGCTTGGCGTCCTCTACGCAGAAGGATCTCGCCGCTATCTTGAGGCGCTCTCGACCTATACGAGGCGCCGCCTCACGCAGGCAGCCAGGGCCGACGTCGACGAGGTGCGCTATGTGCCGGCAGCGCTGGCACTCCATCAGAGGCCACCGGTACCAGGCATCAGGTCGACCTTCGGAACGATGACAGAAGCGCTGAACTCGCTCAGGCTCCTGTTCTCCCGCGTCGGCTCCTATAGGTGTCCGAACGGACACAGGGTCGCGCCGTCGATGAATGTGGCGCTCGAGAAGCCGATCGTCTGCCCGGTCTGCGGCGCGAGCTTCTACGGCCTTGGCGCGGAAGAGCTTGCCTTCAACAGCGATGGTGCCTGCCCTGCCTGCGGTGGCACCGGCACGATGCGCGTCGTCGACGAGAGCACACTTGTGCCGGACGAGTCGAAGACGATTGACGAGGGAGCGGTCGCGCCCTGGGGCACGCTCATGTGGTCTTTGATGAAGGATGTCTGCCGCGAGATGGGCGTGCGTACCGACGTGCCATTCTCGGAGCTGACGCCGAAGGAACGCGAAATCGTCTTCCATGGCCCTCAGGAGAAGCGCCATATCGTCGTGCATATGAAGAGCTCGAATACGGCAACAGAGCTTGACTTCACCTACTACTCCGCCGTCGCTACGGTCGAGAATGCGCTTGCCAAGGCAAAGACGGAAAGCGCGGTCAAGCGCATTGCCCGCTTCCTGAAGGAGGAGCCCTGCCCGGCCTGCAAAGGAACGCGCCTCTCCGATGCGGCACGCAATCCCCAGGTCCTGGGCATCGATCTGGCTGAGGCGACAGCCAAGACGGTGGATGAGCTTGCCTGCTGGCTGCCCAAGGTCGTGCCGAGCCTGCCCGAAGAGGTGAAGGCGATAGGCTCATCCATCGTCGCGACGCTCGATGAGCCTCTCTCCCGTCTCCAGCAGCTCGGCCTTGGCTATCTTGCGCTTGACCGCGCGGGCTATACGCTCTCGACAGGAGAGCGCCAGCGTGTGCAGCTCGCGCGTTCGGTGCGCAACAGGACGACAGGCGTTCTCTACGTGCTCGACGAGCCTTCGATCGGCCTGCATCCGGCAAATGTCGAGGGACTCCTCGGCGTGATGGACGACCTTCTGGCAGACGGCAATTCGGTCGTCGTCGTGGACCACGATGTCCATGTGCTCGAGCATGCGCAGCATCTGATCGAAGTGGGGCCAGGCTCTGGCAAGGAAGGCGGCCGCATCATCGCCCAGGGCACGCCTGCCGAAGTGGCAGAAAGCCCCGACTCCCGCATCGCTGCCTATCTGCTGCAGGAAAAGCCGAAAAGGATACGGCCTGTCCGCTCGGTGGAAGACATCTTCTCGCACGGTGCGCTCAGGCTTTCCACGAACGCGCTCCATACCGTGCATCCGCTCGATGTGGAGCTGCCACTGGGAGCGCTGACGGTCGTCACGGGCGTCTCCGGTTCCGGCAAGACGACGCTTGTCCTCGAATGCCTCGTGCCGGCACTCGAAGCATTCTCGAAGGGAGAGAAGCTTCCCTCCCAGGTGAGGAGCCTCGCTCCTGCCGGCATCCGCAGGGTGCATCTGATCGATTCGACGCCGATCGGCGCGAATGTCCGCTCGACAGTCGCCACCTATTCGGGCGTGATGGACGAGCTCAGACGTGCCTTCGCGCAGGCTCCCTCTGCCAAGGAACGCAGTCTCCATGCGGGAGACTTCTCCTACAACACGGGGTCTCTGCGCTGCCCCGTCTGCGATGGCACCGGCACGATCTCGCTCGATGTACAGTTCCTGCCGGATGTCGAGATTGCCTGTCCTTCCTGCCACGGCGGGAGGTTCGGCGAGGCAGCATGGCAGATAAGACGCAGCTTCGCCCGTGCGAAGAAAGGGACAGAGCCGAGGTCGTTTGCGCTTCCCGAGCTCATGGAGATGACGGTCGACGAGGCACTTGCAGCCATATCCTCGCTCAGGCGCGTCCATGCCCAGCTCCAGGTGCTCCACGATCTGGGCCTTGGCTATCTCACGCTCGGCGAGGCGACGCCTGCTCTTTCGGGCGGCGAAGCGCAGAGGCTCAAGCTTGCCGGGGAGATGGAGCGCGACCAGAAGGATGCGCTCTTCGTCTTCGATGAGCCGACGATCGGCCTTCATCCCCATGATGTGGAAGTGCTCGAAGGGGTGCTTCAGACCCTCATCGACCATGGGGCGACGGTCCTTGTGATCGAGCACGATCTCGATATGATCGCGAATGCCGACTGGATGATAGATATGGGACCGGGAGGCGGCGAGGCAGGCGGCCGCATCGTCTATGCAGGGGTGCCGGCTGGTGCCAGCAGCTGTCCGGCGTCGGTGACGGGCCGCTATCTCTGAGATGCTATGCTTGTGCCCAGAGGCGCAGAGGAAAGGCGGCGGCAGTGGACCTTGCAGGCGAAGGGATCTTCGTCGCTCTGGCAGCAGTCATGGCCGGTCTGGGACAGCTCTGGTTCTGGCGGCTCCGTCTCGGCGAGGAGCGCACGATCTGGCTTGGATGTGCTGCGCTTGTGGCGGCTGGCACTGCTGTCATGGCTCTCTCCATCCTGCTTGTTGTCATCTTCCCTGAGGGCGTCTTCCCTTGGGTGCAGACGCTCGTCCTGGCGATCCTTGCTATCTTCTTCATCTTCCTCCTCATGTTTCCGATCGTCCTCGTCGTGACGCTCATCGCTACGGGCATACGGCTCGTCCGGAGCGAGGGAAGAAGCCTGCGCAACATGCTTTCGCTTGGCCTCGGATGCGCGATGGTCGCCTATGTGACCATCTGGCCGTTTGTGCGGAGCGCTCTCAGCGACGTTCCGGTTTTCGGCAATGTCTTCGATTTCATCTTCGGCTTCATAGCTCTTCTCATCGCTCTTCTGGGCACAGCCTTCGCTTTCTATACCGTGGCAGGCGTCGCCGTGCAGTGGCCGCACCGGCATCGCCGCTACGATGCGGTCGTCGTTCTCGGCGCTGCCCTCATGGAGGACGGCACGGTCACGCCGCTTTTGGCAAACAGGGTGAAGCGCGGCATCGAGCTCTGGCATCTCCATCCCGAAGCGAAGCTCATCATGTCAGGCGGGCAAGGTGCAGATGAGCTCCAGCCTGAGTCCCATGCCATGCGTGCCTTCGCGCTTGCGCAGGGTGTGCCCGAAGATGCAGTGTTTGTCGAGGACCGCTCTGCAAACACGCGCGAGAACCTTGCCTTCACCGAGAGGCTCCGCGAACAAGAAGAGCTCACTTCTGAAGGACGGCTTCTTGTTGTCTCTGATGACTACCATGTGTTCCGTGCGCTTCTGATCACCCGCACCCTCGGCATCGCTGCCGACGGAGCAGGCGCCAAGGTGCGGCTCTACTTCGCCCTCAATGCGCTCGTGCGCGAATGGGTGGCCTATGTGGACCTGAAGCGCGCCGTCTTCATGAAGCTCACGCTCGCCGTGCTTGCGCTTTACACGGCGTTCTGTCTCCTGACGGCATGTACCTGAGGACAGCCGTTCTGTGCGGCATGCTGCCTCAGAGGTCCCCGCAGCAATGCTGGCATGCAGGAAGGCGCCCCTCCTGGAAGGCCCAGACAGGGGCGCCCAGCGAAGGGGGCTCTTCTGCCTCAGAGGCTGAGGGCCTTGAGCTCTGAGGCGGTCATCTCGACAAACTTTTCGGTCTTCTTCGCATTGGCGACGAAGGCGGAGCCGATTGCGAACATGTCGTCTGTGGCCACGCCGAGCGCGGCGTTGATGAGCACGTCGGTAACACTGCTGTCTGGTTCTTCTGGACGATGATCCTGTTCTTCCCCTGGAGCATGACTCAGACCTGGCTCTGGCGGTCGAAGGGTGCGGACACGATCGTGTCGGCAAAGCCGTCCTCCACGGGATTGGGCCTGCCTTCATGAAGGTCTCATCCTTGATGCGGTTGAAGAGCTCCTTCTGGCTGCCGAACCCTGCTTGTCTTGATGGTCTTGAGCCTGAAGCCGAATGCCCTGTCATTCTCCTGCCTGGCAGGGGTGGCCAGTACAGAGTCCCATGGCCAGAAGCATGGCGGAAAGAGGGATCTGTTGCTTCATCCCAACGCATGAGAGAAGGAGCTGGGGGATGGCATGAGGCCAGGAGGGATGGCCCTAGCGGGTGGGCGTCTTTGCCAGGATCGTGAAGCGGTTCTTGCGGTAGCTGATATAGCCTTCTGCCTGCATTCGGCTGAGCTCCTTCGAGAGCGCCGTACGCTCGACATTCAGGTAGTCGGCAAGCTGCTGGCGGTTGAAGGGGATCTCGAAGGTGTTGGCCTTGTGCTTGATGGACTCCGCATTGAGATAGGCCATGACCTTCTCGCGGACGCTCTTCGAGGCGATGAGGAAGCTCCTGCGCGAGAGCATGAGGTTCTTCTTGGCAGCGTTCATGAGGAGGTTCTGGGAGAGCTGTGTGGTCCAGAGCTTCTGCGCTTCTGCATAGTGCGCAAGAAGCGAAATCCTGATGAAGAGGATGCGGCAGGACTCATGTGAGCGCACATCGACGAGCAGCGGCTCCTTCGGCAGGAGCGCATAGGTCTCTGCGAAGGCCTCGCCTTTGCCAGCAAAGCCGAGAATCGTGCGGGTGCCCCAAACATCGTTGCTCTCGATCGTCACAGATCCGGCAAGCACGATGCCCAGAGACTGCGTGAACGTGCCGGCCTTGAGGATGAGCTCATCTTTGCGATAGCGCTCCTCATGCATCCGGAGCGCTTCTGCCATCTCTTCGAGCGCTTGGGCGCTGATGCCCCTGAAGAGCGGGATATCTGAGAGGACGGCCAGATCCATTGTATCCCCTTTGCCGCAATTTTCTCAAAATGTGGTCCTGGCAACGTACTCTAGCAGAGATGCGGCCAACAATGAAGAGGAAATGATACCGGATATGAAACATATTCGGTGGATGGAGAGGCCTGCAGGTACGGATGCCTGCAGTGAAAGAAAGGACAAATAGCATGGATACGCCGATGTTCTGCTTCCAGTGCCAGGAGACTGCCGGCTGCAAGGGCTGCACGCGTTCGGGCGTCTGCGGCAAGACCCCTGATGTGGCAGCAATGCAGGACCTGCTCATCTACGTGACGAAGGGTATCTCCCAGGTTGCTTCGGCACTCCGTGCCGAGGGCAAGGAGGTCACGAAGGACACGAACCACCTCGTGACGACGAACCTCTTCACCACAATCACGAACGCCAACTTCGATAAGGAAGCCATCATCAAGCGCATCGAGGACACCCTCGTCGCAAAGAAGCAGCTTCTCGCCGAGCTTTCCTCCACCGAGGGCCTGCCTGAGGCAGCGCTCTGGGAGGGCACGCGCGATTCCTTCGAGGAGAAGGCACGCACGGTCGGCGTCCTTGCCACCGAGGATGAGGATGTCCGCTCCCTCCGCGAGCTCATCACCTACGGCCTCAAGGGTCTCGCTGCCTACTCGAAGCATGCCAATGTCCTCGGCCGCGATGCAGACGAGATCGACGCTTTCATCCAGCAGGCGCTTGCCAAGGTCACGGACGACAGCCTCACAGTCGACGATCTCGTGGCGCTGACGCTCGAGACCGGTTCCTTCGGCGTCAAGGGCATGGCTCTGCTCGATTCCGCCAATACCGAGACGTATGGCAACCCGGAGGTGACCGAGGTCGAGATCGGCGTTCGCAAGAACCCCGCTATCCTGATCTCCGGCCATGACCTCAAGGACCTCGAGATGCTCCTCGAGCAGACCGCAGGCACCGGCGTCGATGTCTACACGCACTCCGAGATGCTTCCTGCCCACTATTATCCTGCCTTCAAGAAGTATCCTCACTTCGCTGGCAACTACGGCAACGCCTGGTGGCAGCAGACGACCGAGTTCGAGAAGTTCAATGGCGCCATCCTCATGACCACGAACTGCATCGTGCCGCCGAAGGCCAGCTACAAGGACCGCATGTGGACGACGGGTGCTGCAGGCTATCCGGGATGCGGCCACATCGAGGCAGATGAGAACGGCTACAAGGACTTCACGCCGATCATCGAGCAGGCAAAGACACTGCCGTCTCCGACTGAGATCGAGCATGGCACAATCGTCGGCGGCTTCGCCCATGAGCAGGTCTTCGCGCTTGCCGACAAGGTTGTCGCTGCTGTCAAGTCTGGCGCCATCCGCAAGTTCGTTGTCATGGCAGGCTGCGACGGCCGCCAGAAGACGAGGAGCTACTACACGGAGTTCGCAGAGAAGCTCCCGAAGGACGTTGTCATCCTCACGGCAGGCTGCGCGAAGTACCGCTACAACAAGCTCAACCTCGGCGACATCGATGGCATCCCCCGCGTGCTCGACGCTGGCCAGTGCAACGACTCCTACTCGCTTGCCCTGATCGCACTCAAGCTCAAGGAGATTTTCGGCCTCGACGATATCAACGACCTGCCGCTTGCCTTCAACATCGCCTGGTATGAGCAGAAGGCCGTCATCGTCCTTCTTGCCCTGCTCTCCCTCGGCGTCAAGAACATCCACCTCGGCCCCACGCTTCCGGCATTCCTCTCGCCGAACGTCGCAAAGGTCCTCGTGGACAACTTCGGCATTGCCGGCATCACGACGGTCGACGACGACCTCAAGCTCCTCATCGGCTAGGATCTCAAAGACTGGATCTGAGACGGGCTTCCGGCAGCGAGCCGGGAGCCCGTTTTTCGCAGGGAAGAGGGTGCATATGGACTTCGCAGAGATCTATGAGGCAATCAGGCAGGACGAGCAGAACGTGTCCTATACAGAGCGGGGGATAGATCCGCTCTACACGGCCTCTGCTACCTCCCGTGTCGTGATCGTCGGCCAAGCACCGGGGCGCATCGCAGAGGAGACGCATATCCCCTGGAACGACAAGAGCGGCGAGCGCCTGAGGTCCTGGCTCGGGATGGAGCCTTCCGTCTTTTACGACCCTGCCCAGGTCGCAATCCTTCCTATGGACTTCTATTTCCCGGGCAAAGGGAAGTCAGGAGACCTGCCGCCACGTGCAGGATTTGCCGAGAAGTGGCACCCGCTTCTGCTCTCTCAGATGCCCGACGTGAAGCTCCTCGTGCTTGTGGGGACCTATGCCGTGCACCACTATCTGGAGCTGCCGCAGAAGGTGAAGCTCACCGATATCGTGCGGGGATATGAGGACTATCTGCCAGGAGCCTTCCCTCTTGTCCATCCGTCTCCCAGAAACCAGATCTGGATGAAGAAGAACCCCTGGTTCGAGTCGGAGGTTGTGCCGGCGCTCCAGGATGAGGTGCGCAAGGCTCTTTCTTGATGCCTCTCTTGCTATGCATATCTACTATTGCAGAGTCAGCATGATAGGCATTTCACATTGCGCTTGTCCAATCCTATGCTGTAAGCGGCAAGAGAGAGGAAGGGACGGCAATGGATGCATACAGCGCAGTCAGGCCTGAAGATACTGGGCTCACCGAAGCGGACGTCGAGGCTTTCGCAGGCCTTTCTGGCACGGCTGCCCAGGTTGCATTTCTGAGCCGCTGCCGGAACAGAAGGCTCGAGAGCCTTCACGCAGAGCAGGAGAAGCTCGAACATCTCGACTATCTGATCTACATGCTCAAGAAGTCGGAGAACGCATGAGGCTTCCTGCGCAGAGCAGGATGAGGAAAGGGATTGCAATGAAGCAGACAGCAGGACGCGATCAGCTCGGAACCTTCGCACCGGAGTTCGCCCATCTGAACGACGATATCCTCTTCGGAGAGGTGTGGGACCAGGAAGCGCTCTCCACGAAGACGAAGTGCATGCTCACAGTCACGACCCTCATGGCACAGGGCATCACGGACTCCTCGCTTCTCTACCATCTCCAGAACGCAAAGAAGCACGGCGTGACGCGTGCCGAGATCGCAGCTCTCATCACCCATGTCACGATGTATGCCGGCTGGCCGAAGGGCTGGGCTGTCTTCAACCTCGCGAAGCAGGTCTGGACCGAGGACGAGGAAGGCGCCGTGACCTCTCCCGAAGGCCTTTCCGAGGACTTCCCGGTGGGCGACCCGAATACGGCCTATGTGAAGTTCTTCATCGGCAACAGCTATCTGGCATCGCTCGGAGACCCGCAGCTTGGTGCCTGCAACGTGACCTTCGAGCCGGGCTGCCGCAACAACTGGCACGTGCATCACAAGGGTGGCCAGGTCCTCATCTGCATCGCAGGCGAGGGCTGGTACCAGGAGTGGGGCAAGCCGGTCCAGAAGCTTACGCCGGGCGATGTCGTGAGCATTGCACCCGAGGTCAAGCACTGGCATGGCGCAACAAAGGATTCCTGGTTCCAGCACATCGCGCTCGCGGTGCCGGCAGAGGGCGCCACGAACGAGTGGCTCGAGCCGGTCGAGGACAAGGATTACCTGGCACTTGCCTAGAGATGGCCAGACGGGAGGGCCTGGAGGCACCATTGCTCCAGGCCCTCTTCCCATAGCTGGAACATCTCGGCATCCGGAGTCTGCTGTGTGGCTTATCCGGTAGCGGGCAGGCTCTGCATGCACGGAACGGGCAGAGGTAAGGCTGCCTGTTCCTCTGCACGAAGGCAAAGACGGGAAGAGCTGTCGGGCTCTCCTGCTCCGTGCTATCAGATGCTGGCAGCATGCATGAGGTGCTTTTGCCACCAGCTGCAGCTGCCGCAAAGCCAAAGAAGCCGCGTCCGGGACATGGCGGCACAACCAAGCACTGACAGTCGTCTTGCAGCCAGCCAGATCTTGGAGGAGCGTGCCTGCGACGCGTGGACTAAATGGCAGAATCCGCTGCTTCGCGCCTGCCAGGCTCCTGCTCGGCAGCCGGATGACAGTGCCACGTTCTGAGACTCTGCAATCCTGTCTGAACTGCACAAGGAAAGGAACCTCTTCAGCACTCGGCTACGACGCGGCGCATCTCGCTGATGAAGGCCTCTCCTGTCTTCGAGAGGAGACGGAACTTCTTCCAGATGAGGTGGGCGCCTGCTGTGAGCGCCGGCTCGAGAGGCACGAAGACAAGGTCGTCAGGGCAGACGCCTTCGATCGAGATGGCAGAAGCCAGGCCATCGCGTACAAGCAGCAGGGCGTTGCCGATCATATCGAAGCGGGCAACGATGTGGCAGCTTCCCTCTTGGAGCACACCAGAAGACCAGGAGATGAGGTCGAAGGTCTCGTGTGCCGTACGGGAGGAGACCATTAGGTCGAGGCCTTCGAGGTCTTCCGGATGGACGCTGGCTTTTCGTGCCAGCGGGTGGTCAGGACGAACAAGGAGACCGACACGTTCCTTCCGGGGAAGCTCGAGGTGGTCGTACTTGTCGACCTTGAAGGGATCGAGCACGACAGCAAAATCCACGACGCCCCGTTCGAGCTGCTCCTCGATCGTGTCGGCATTGCCGGTCGAGAGGTTGAGATTGACTTTGGGGTGGAGTGCCTGGAGCTGGCGGAATGCCTCGACCACAGAAGACATGGCCTGGGTCTCTGCTGCGCCGATGCGGACCGTGCCCTGGAGCTCTGCACCAGGACCCACTTCGGACTCGGTCTGCTCCACAAGCGCCAGAATCTCCTCTGCACGCTGGCGGAGCCTCATGCCGTCTTCGGTGAGCGTCGTCGAGCGGTTCGTGCGCCTGAAGAGTGTGCATCCCAGTTCCTGTTCGAGCTCCGCAATCTGGCGCGAGAGCGTCGGCTGTGTCACATGCAGGACATTGGCTGCCTCTGTCATGCTCTCTTCGCGGGCGACCGCCAAGAAGTATCTGAGAGTCCTTATCTCCATAGCAACGCTCCACTGCAAGATGCATCAAAACGACCTGTTTCCCAGTTCAGAACAATTATCAGCCAAGGAGTGGCTGCAGCTGTCCAGAACGGCAGAAAACACGTCATGACAGTCTGTGCTGCCATGGCACGGCAAGGCGATGGTATCGCCGGCCTTTCCGTCCGGCGGGAATGCAGCGCTTGCTCAGCGAGCAGGGAAGCTGGAGAGACATGGCCGAATGGGTGCCTGGCGGCACGTTGCCTGGACAGGCGAAGACCTGTCCTCCAGAGCGGATCTGTGCCGGTTCGATGAGGCTGGCTGCTCCTGGAGGCCGTGAGGCTCTCTGGCAGACCAGCCCTGGATGGAATGGCAAGAAATCATCGAACCTGAGCCTTTGAGGAGGAGCTCCGAGACAAATCATCGGCATGCGGAGCGGGACATGTTCTCTGGACAGGTCTGCTGCTTTTTTTCAGCAGCCGTCATCGAATCTGCACAGGCCATTCGCAGCCCTGTGCAAGGCACCTCATGATCCAGTGCCGTGCCCATGCGCTCAGGGAGGACCGACTCTGATGCTCTTAGGGGAGGCACGCCTGGCTGTCCTGGCAATATGTCCGAACGCTGCCCGGAGCGCAGGCGCAGCCTCCCTGCTGCGTACCAAGGCTTTCGTTGCTGCCGAGCAGGGTATGCATCCAACGCATATTTAATATTTGATATGGATTTATTAGTATAGCAACTTTACAATTATGCAGAAGGGCAAGGGTCTGCCAAAGCAGGGAGGCAGGCGCCAGGCAATCCTTCGGAATCTCTGGTGGCATCAGATCCTGAGGCCTAGATGGGTGGCCATGTCTCAGGAAGACTGCGTGCCCCTCGCGGCCAGCAGGTTCGAGCCGGTCTCGCAGAGGATGGGCGTCGAGCGGCGCATTCCGAAGCACTGGCTGGCTGCATGGCATTTCTGCTGACACAGACTCATCCATGATAGTCCGGTTCAGTGCAGTTGCTGTGGAAGAGACGCGATGTTCAGTTTGCGTGGTCCTGCGACCGTCCTGAAGAGTTAGGGTATCCTACACAGCGAAGCGAGAGGCTCGACGACGAGGTTGCTCAATGGATAGTGCGCGTCAAAGAATCGAGGAAACAGCGGTCACGTTGTTCAATGCGGAAGGCTATGACGCAGTCTCTCTGAGAGAGATTGCCGTTGCCGCAGACACGACGATCGGCAACCTGACCTATCACTTCCATACAAAAGCAGATCTTCTGGAAGCCGTCATGTCGGAGCCGCTTGAAGGCTATATCGCGCTCCTGGATACGACGCTCAAAGGCCATGAGCTGCTTGAGCGCTTCGTCGACCTCTTTGTCATGGGCAGCGAGATGGCAGAACGCTACCCCTTCTATTTCAAGCTCGGAACGGCGGTCCCCGTCACGAAGCGGGGAAAGAATGGCCAGAAGAAGTCGCGCCGTCTCACAAGCTCGCTCCTGTCCCGCGAGCTCCAGAGCTACTATACCCGCGGGCTCAAGCGCCTGCGCAAGGATGGCTATCTGAGCACCAAGCTCTCGGACTGGAGTCTCGGCGTGATGGCATCGACGATCGTGACGGTCGAGTCGAGCTGGGTGCTCGACGCAAAGGCAGACCATACGAAGAATGCCCGCCCGATCCGCATGGCAGATGCGCTCTGCGGCGTCCTGCTTCCGGCAATCGAGCCGGAACACCGGGATGAATACATCTCGATCTGCGAGCAGCACGGGGTCTCGTTCTGATTCGTCCAGTCAGCTGATGTGACTTCTGCCGCCGGGGACCGCATCCATGCGGTCCCCGGTTGCTGTTGTGGAGAACTTCTGCATTGATGACTTACAGACCTGCATTGGTTAACGAAAATACCGCTTGCGCTAAATAGGCTACCGTTCACCGCTGTTCAAGAATACCCAGTACAACGTACTGGAGCCGTGCTATAAATGTCACAGTACATTGTACTGCAGCTGCCCGGGAGCTGGAACAGTGTGCTGCATCTGCAGCGTCTTGGCCGAGTGGGAGGATTGGCTATGAGATACCTGCTACTGGTAAGCCATGGAACGATGGCACCAGGCGTATCGAGCGTTCTAGACATGCTGGTGGGACATCACGACAACGTGCTCGTGTGCAACATGCCTGACGGCATGGGGGCAGACAAGTTCGTCGAGAACCTCAAGGAGGTTCTGGCGCCTGTTGGCGCAGACGACGAGATTGTCGTGCTCGGCGATGTTATCGGCGGCTCTCCGCTGACGAACACGATGAATGTCCTCACCGAAAAGGGCCTTCTTGCTCATACCCATGCCTTCGGCGGCCTGAGCCTGCCTATGGCAATCACTGCTGTGATGGGCGACGACGTCGCCTTCGACGAGCTGGCTTCCCAGATTGTCGATGAGGGACGTGCGGCCATCCGCGAAATCGAGATCGACCTCGGCGACGACGAGGACGACGAGGAAGACCTGTAAGAGGCGCAGAACGGAGCCAGAAGGGCTCCGGGCAAAGAAAGGGGAGGGGACATGATTTCATTTGTCCGCATCGACGATCGCATGATCCATGGTCAGACCGTCACCAGATGGGCACTGGAGTACCCCTGCGACGGCATCATTGCCGTGAACGATGCTGCGGCATCGAACAAGGTGCTGAAGTCTGCCTACAAAGGCGCAGCTCCTGACAAGAAGATCTTCGTCTGGACCAAGGAGCACTTCAAGGAGAAGGCACAGAAGGTGCTCGAGAGCAGCTCCCGCTATTTCCTCATCACGAAGAACCCGCTCGATATGAAGTGGATCCTCTGCGACCTGGGCTTTGTCCCCTCCGACGTGAAGACCGTCATCGTCGGTCCGTGCAACGACCGTCCGGGTGCCGTGAAGCTGGGCAACAACCAGTCCATCACTCCCGAGGAGGCACAGGCGCTTGAGGACATCACGAAGAAGGGCTACGACGTTGTCTTCGCGCTTCTCAAGGACAACTCGATTGGCCCCTGGTCGAAGTTCCGCGGCCAGTTCGATCTCAAGTAGGCACAGCTTCTGCCTCTGTACGAAGAAAGGAACGCTATGGAAATCAACGTATTCCAGGCAGCATTGCTCGGCGTATTTGCCTGCCTGGCATCTCTGCCCGGCATGGGCGGCACGACGATAGGCAACTATACGCTCGGCCGTCCTCTGGTCGGCGGCCTTGTCGTCGGCCTCATCCTGGGCGATGTCCAGACCGGCATCATCGTCGGCTCTGCAATCCAGGTCGTCTACATCGCACTGGTGACCCCGGGCGGAACGGTCTCCGCCGATGTGCGTGCCGTCACCTATATCGGCATCCCGCTTTCGATTCTTGCTATCCACGCACAGGGGCTCGACCCTGCTTCCACTGAGGCCGCGAACCTCGCTGCAGCACTCGGCGCAGCAGTCGGCACCCTCGGCACCGTCCTGTTCTATGGCACCGCAACGCTCAACCTTGTCTGGCAGGGCATTGGCTGGAAGGTCATGGAGACGAAGGACTGGAACAAGATCAAGAAGACCATTCCTCTGGTCGACGTCGTCTACCCCTGGATTTCCCACATCCTCTTCTCCTTCCTCCCGACCTTCATCATCTGCCTCGCAGGCGCTGGCATGGTCCAGGTCATGAAGGACTACCTGCCTATGGACGGCATCGCGATGAAGACGCTGTTCACCGTCGGCTCCCTGCTTCCTGCTGTCGGTATCGGCATCCTCTGCAAGCAGGTCATCACTAAGCCGCTTGACTGGATCACGTTCGCCTTCGGCTTCACGCTCGCTGCAGTGCTGCACTGCAACCTCATCGCGTCTGCAATCATCGCTGTCTTCTTCGCAATGATCAACTTCGAGATCCAGCAGCTCAGGACGCAGCTCAAGAATGGCACCGTTGCCCTTTCTTCCGGCGACGACGATGACGACGAAGAGGAGGACATCTGATCATGGCAGATATGAACAAGAAGCTGTCCGAGAAGGCGCTTGCGAAGTCCTTCCACAATTGGGCCTACGGCAACCTCACCTGCTTCTCTCAGGAGCACATGCAGACGTTCGGCTATCTGTACGCAATGCTTCCTATCGTGGAGGATCTCTACGAGAAGGATGAAGACAAGGTCAATGCGCTTACGACCTACACGACCTTCTTCAACACCGAGCCGCAGATCGGCACCATGGTCGTCGGCCTGACCGCAGGCCTCGAAGAGGCACGTGCAAACGGCGAGCCTGTCGAGGACGAGACCATCAACGGCATCCGCGCCGGCCTCATGGGCCCGCTCGCCGGACTGGGCGACTCCATCATCGTCGGCACCTTCATCCCCATCCTTCTGGGCATTGCACTCGGCCTTGCCCAGGGCGGCTCTGTCCTTGGCCCGATCTTCTACATCGTGGCCTGGAACGCGATCATGTACTTCGGCATGAAGTTCGCCTATCGCCGTGGCTATGAGCTCGGCGGATCGGCAGTCGAGGCACTGGTCGGCCCGCAGTCCGAAGCTCTGCGCAACTCCATCATCATGGTCGGCACCATCGTAATCGGCGCCGTTGCCGCAACGTGGATCTCCATCGACACGGCACTCATCCTCCCGGGCCTCGGACCCCTGTCCAAGGTTCTCTGGGCAAGCTCGCAGACTGTCTCTGCCGATGCCCTCTCTTCTTCCGGCGCCGTCACGCTCAATGTCTTTGGCTCCGGCATCTACCCGAAGATCCTGAACTTCGTCTTCGTCTACCTCTGCTGGTGGCTCATGACGAAGAAGAAGGTCTCCGCCACGAAGGTCATGCTCATCATGGTCGTTATCGCCTTCGTCGGCGTCCTGGTCGGCTTCTTCGATCCGGGCCTGTCCTACTAGGCACAGCTGCTGTTTTGGAAAGAAGGAAGGCAGGGTATATACCTGCCTTCCTTTTGTATCTGGCCAGAATCTGAAAGGATGGCACTTCGATGGCAGGACACGATGCACAGGCTGAAAAGCGCGCTCAGCTCGTGAGCGAGGCAAGGGCCCAGACCGATGCGATCCAGCGGCTTGAGACCTGGGCCCGGCTCTTCTACGGCCTTCTGGCACTGGGTGTCATCCTCGGCCTGTGGCACTTCACCTATGGCGGACCCTTCGAAGCGGGCGTGGCAGGCATCATCGTCGTTGTCCTCGCAGGCGCAATCAGTGCCGTCTTCCATGTCGGCATCGCGCATGCCAAGACAAACGTCGCGGCGCTCCTGCGTGCGGCAGGCATCGATCTTGCCACAGGACGCCCGATCGACGAGAAGACCGGAAAGCCCATCGGCGCCCCCCAGGAGAAGAAAGCTCCTGCCAAAAGATCGGCTGCTTCGGACTTTGCACAGGCAAAGCAGGCGCTCAAGATCCTCTATGGACGGCAGCCCCAGAAGAAATGATCTCATCGCCGCCTCTCCGCTCCGCCGGGGAGGCGGCTTCATGTTCCTGCCGGATGGCAGCTAGCTCCTCCAGAGCCTGGCGCAGGCTTCGGCGACGCCGTCTTCGTCGTTCGTGCCACAGACGAAGTCTGCCTTCTCCTTGACCGCAGGGACTGCATTTCCCATCGCAATGGCTATGCCCGCCGCGTCGAGCATCGGAAGGTCGTTCGCTGCATCGCCTATGGCGGCAGTCTCTGCGGGGGCTATGCCGAGGTTGGAGCAGACATCGGCGACGGCGGTTGCCTTCGAAATACCCGCGGCATTCACCTCGACGAGGATGTCGGAGGATGTCGAGACATGGAGCGCGCCGAAGCGCTGCCTCAGGGCATCGCGGACAGAAAGGGTGGCCTCGGGTCTGCAGATGAAGAGGATCTTTCCGACGGTCTCGTCCTCTTCGAGCGCTTCGGGCCCTCCTTCCTGGGAAGTCGTCTGGACAATGCGCTCCTCGCGCGCAATCCGGGGATCCTTTCTGCTCTTCACATACCAGTGCTGTGCGGTGTAGACCCCTGCAGCAGCGGCATCGCCAAAGCGCTCTTCGACAAACTGCACGATGGAAAGCGCAAGTGCGCGGCCGAATCCGTGCTCGGCAAGCGTCCTGCCACATTCGTCGACCAAAAGCCCTCCGCCATACGCTGATATCCAGACGCCTTCGAGGCCGTTCGACCTGACGAGCGGCATCATGCCCTGGGGGCTTCTTGAAGAGGCAAGCACGACCGTGCATCCTCGGTCCATGCAGTCCCTGAAAGAGCGCGCTACCGCCTTGCTCATGGTGTGGTCGCTTCTGATGGCCGTGCCATCGATATCGCTGAACAGGGCCTTGATTGCTGCCATATGAAGATCCTCCCTTTCATGCTCTGTGGCACCAGCGTAGAGGAGGCGGCAGCGTCACTGCGCGCTGCCAGCACAAAAGGTATTATGGATACATACCAATGATGCCAAGATGAAACCAAAGGAGCGGCAATGGATGCGCTTGGGCTCATCGTGCAGGACGGACTCGATCCGGCATCTTCCCTGACACTTCGGGCACAGATTGAGAGCCGCATACGGCAGCTCATAGCGGCAGGCGCCCTTGTACAGGGGAGCCGCCTTCCTGCGGAGCGGCAGCTGGCAGATGGCCTGGGCGTGTCGCGGACGACCATACGGCTTGTCTATGAGGCGCTTGCGGAAGACGGCCTGGTTTCAAGGACGCCCGGACGTGGCACGTATGTCCTCTCTGCCATCTCGAACGCCTCGGATGGCTATGGCTACAGCTTCACGGCAGAGATGCTTGCCCAAGGAAGAACGCCTGGCTCCCGCATCATCGGCTTCGGCCAGATTGCAGCAGACCGGGAGAAGGCCTCCGCGCTCGAAGTCGCGGAAGGAGACCCGCTCTGGGAGATACGCCGGGTCAGGCTTGCCGACGGGATGCCCGTATCCTACCACTGCATCTATATACCGCAATGCCGCCTTTCCTGCCTCGAGAGAAAGGATCTGGAGGGGTCGCTGCAGCGTGTGCTGGCAGAGAGGGAAGGTCTGGTCCCCGCTTCGATGGATGGCATATATGAAGCAGTGACGCTCGATGCCCAGCAGGCGCGGATGCTCGGGACCCGGCGCAATGCCGCAGCGCTCAAGCTCGTGCGCATCAATTATTCTTCGTCTGGCATTCCCTACGAGCTTGCCTACATCCTGTCCCGTGCAGACCGCTACCGCCTCGATGTGCATTTCGGGCATGGATCCTCGTCCTTCCGCAAGGTCCTGAAGAAATAGCGGCTCATGCCATCTCTTCCAGTTCCTGTCCTGGCTTATGGCATGAGAGGCGTGTTTCAGGGGATCCTTCGGATCCTGCTTTGCCTCTCATGCTGCAGTAATCTGGCAGACAGGCCGGTCCCGTTCCTGAGGCTTCGGGCCGTCTCAGGAGATGCGGCTTGAGCTGGTCGGGCAGCCCTGCCATACGGACAGAGCATGGCAAGCTTCCTCTCTAGGCATTTCACACGGGCGGCAGGCTGGCTTACGCTTGATGCAGAAAACAAAGAGAGGGGATATTGCAGATGGCCCACACCCTGGTGGCATATTTCAGCGCTTCGGGCACGACAAAGCGCGTGGCAGAACGTCTTGCAGAAGCGGCAGGGGCAGACCTCTTCAGGATCGAGCCTGAGACGCCCTATACGTCGGCAGACCTCAACTGGCGCGACCGCCATTCGCGCACGACACAGGAGAAGAATGACCGCAGCATCCGTCCTGCCCTTAAGGGCACGATGCCTGATGTGTCTGGCTACGACGTCGTCTATGTCGGATTCCCGATTTGGTGGTACACGGCACCGAACATCGTGAACACGTTCCTCGAGTCAGCTGATTTCTCGGGCAAGACGATCGTGCCGTTTGCAACCTCGGGCGGAAGCAATGCAGCAGCTTCTACGCGCGACCTTGCGCCGTCTGCTCCGGGAGCTCACGTCGAATCAGGCGTGCTCCTGAATGGCGCATCGGATGCTCGTCTTGCGAAGCTTGTAGAGCAGTATGCCTAAAGAGGACGGTCTGGATGCATCCATTGTCCCCATGATGGGAGCAACGGATTTCGGAAGGAAGAGGTGGAGCATGGGAGCGAAGCCCCAGCCCGGCACAGGCGGAATATCTATGTCCCCTATGAGGAACGCACGGGCAACGAATCGATCGTCTATTTCACCCGCGATCTTTCTGCCCAGGGCCTGGCACGTGCCTATGAGCAGGTGAATGGCAACATCCACGGGAAGGTGGGGCTCAAGCTCCACACCGGAGAGCAGCATGGACCGAACATCCTTCCTAGGGACTGGGTCAAGTCTCTTCGTGAGAAGGAGCCTGAGCTTCAGGATTCCCATATCGTCGAGACGAACACCTACTACGAGGGCGACCGCTATACGACCGAGCAGCACCGAAAGACGCTCGAGGTCAATGGCTGGACGTTCTGCCCTGTCGACATTATGGATGAGGACGGCGTGGCAGACCTGCCGGTTCTGGGCGGCAAATGGTTCGACACGATCGGTGTGGGCGACCACATGCTGAGCTATGACTCCCTGGTCGTGCTCACGCACTTCAAAGGCCATACGATGGGTGGCTTCGGCGGCTCGAACAAGAACATCGGCATCGGCTGCGCTGACGGCCGCCGCGGCAAGGCACAGATCCATACGACGCCGGGGTCGTCCAACATGTGGGATATTGCCGAAGAGGAGCTCATGGAGCGCATCAGCGAGTCTGCAAAGGCGACCGTAGACTTCTTCTCGTCTGAGGGACGCTCCATCACCTTCGTGAACGTGCTCAGGAACATGTCGGTCTCCTGCGACTGCGAAGGCGTCCATGCCCAGCCGGTCGTGACGCCGAATGTCGGCATCCTTGCCTCGACGGATATGCTTGCGGCAGACCAGGCTTCGGTCGATATGGTCTTCGCGATGAAGCCGGAAGAGAACCACGACCTCGTGGAGAGGATGACAACAAGGCACGGGCTCAGGCAGCTCTCCTATATGAAGGAGCTCGGCATCGGCAATGACCGCTACGTGCTGATCGATCTCGATCACGACGGCAGGCGCATGAGCGTCGAGGAAGCTGTAGCCAACCTCACGCCGTTTGCAGGCTAGAGAAGCACTTCAAGAGATGGCAAAGCGGAGAAGCCCGAAAGCATGGGCTTCTCCGCTTTGTTGCGTTTCCATGCGTCTCTTAGCAGAACCTGCCCTGCTTCCTGGCAGCGAGAAACGCCTCATAGTCTTCTTCGGTCTGGTCGGCGTAGGCATGGGCAAACGTGCAGAAGGCATCGTCCATCGCCGTGTCGCGTCCCAGATAGGAGGCAATAGCGAAGCGGTCGCCGGTTCTTGCGTGCGCCCGGGCAAGCGTCCAGCCGCAGAGGGCAGCAAGATGTGTCAGGCGGTGGGCATCGATCTTCGTGAGGTCAGGCGCCCCCTTGCCGTCCCAGAGCTGGCGTACGTAGTAGTCATGCATGCGGCCATCCTCGGCAGGAAGCCTCGTCCAGCCCAGAAGGAGGTCCGAGGAGACCTCGATGGCGCGCTGTCCTTCTACGACGCGCTGCCCCTGCTCGGCATAGCCGCTCTTCCCGACATAGCGCTCGAGGACGGAGGGCACGGCCTCCTTGATCTGGAGCACGAGGGAGTCGTCAGCATCCGCTCCCTCAAAGACGCAGATCCAGGCCCTGAGACCGACAGACCCCACGCCCACGACCTTGCGGGCAATATCGACACCGTGGTAGGAGTCAAGGAGCGCCTTCCTGTTATCGGGCAGGGAAGCGCGGTATCCCTTCAAGATTAGGCGGATGAGTCTGGCTGCCGAGTCCTCATGAGCGAACCTCGTGTCCAGGGCAAGCTCGCGCATGATCGTCTCCTTGAAGCCGCTCTCGGAGACCTTTTTCTGGGCAACATCGCGCAGCGGCACGATGAGGGGCGGGTCGCTCACGATTCTGAGCTTCCCGTCCACGACCTCCGTGAACTTCTGGACCGCGCGGGCGCTGTTCTTGCGCTCTGCCTTGCTGAGCGTCTTCTCGAAGGCCTTGCGCTCCGACTTGCCGCCCACTTCCTCGGCAAGGGCCTTCAGATGGTCTGTGTCTGCCTGGGCATACCAGACCTCGAGATTGCCCATCTCGGCAAACTGTGCCATTGCCTGGTGATAGGTGTTCACACAGGCACGTACGGCCTTGTCGGTCTTCTCTCTTGAGAGTCCGAGCACACGGGCACAGACATCGACAGAGGCTGCGAGACGCTTCAGGTCCCACTCCCAGGGGCCGCGTGCTGTCTCGTCGAAGTCGTTGAGGTCGAAGACGCGCTGGCGCTCCGGCGTTGCAAAGATGCCGAAGTTTGCGATATGGGCGTCTCCCGATGCCTGGACACGCAAAGGCGTCATAGGCGTCGTGGCAAGGTCTCCTGCCATCGGAAGGGCACAGCCTCGGTAGAACGCAAAGGGATCCTGTGCCATGCGCTCGTAGCGGATCGGCAGGAGCTCCGGGACGCGATCGGCTGCCTGGCTCTCGAGGAGTCCGAGCGGATCGGGACGTGCCTGGCTCTTCGGCGGCCACATGGCCTGGGCCTCTGCTGGCACTTCCTCGCGGAGCTTTGCACCATAGATCCTTGACTCGTCAGGAGTGCGCTGCTCCTGCTCGAGGAATGCTGCTGCAAGAAGCGACGAGATCTTGTGCGCTGCCGCATCGGCAAGCGCGCTCCTGCCTGCAGACGTGCCTGTCCCTGCTGAATCTTCTGGCATATGTCCCTGCCTTCCTCTGGAGTTCCGTGCATAACGACTGTACTCCTCGAAGGCATGAGGTGCTGCCGCGATGCATTTCCAGCTGGTGACTGAAGAGACGTGCCTGCTGCGAGATGCCAGGGCTTGGGCTATGGTAGAGGCCGAATCTGGGAGAGGGAGGATGCAATGGATCTGGTACGCGATGAGGTGGCAGAGCTTCTGGGAAAGCTGAGCTCTGCGAAGTCGCCTTCGGGCTTCGAGGATGAGACGGTGGCTGTAGCAAAGGAGTTCTGCGCCGGCTGGGCTGATGTGAAGACGAATTCTTTGATGGATGCCCTGATCTATCCCAGGAGCTTCAGCGGCACGAAGCCGGTCCTCATGCTCGATGCCCATGGAGACGAGGTCGGCGGCATGGTCCGCTCGATCCGCTCGAACGGCACCATGAGCTTCGTCGAGCTCGGGCGCTTCTCGCCCCACGTGCTGGCAGGACAGGATGTCTTCGTGCGCACGACAGAAGGCACGTGGGTCCGTGCCGTCATCGGCGTGAAGCCGCCGCACTTCATGAGCGAAGCGGAGAAGGCTGCCGGCAGAGAGGAGCTCATCCTCGACTGCGGTGCCACATCGAAGGAAGAGGCTATCAAACGCTTCCATATGGGCATGGGCGAGCCCTTCGTGCCGGCGACGCAGTTTGAATACGACAAGGAGCACGGCATTGCTTTCGGCAAGGCCTTCGACTGCCGGGCAGGTGTCGCGGCAATGCTCCTTGCACTCCGGGAGCTCTCGAAGAAAGACCTGCCCTTCGATGTGGTGGCCTCGATCTCGTCGATGGAGGAGGTAGGGGAGCGCGGTGTTGCCGCTGCGGTCAGGACCTTCCAGCCAAAGCTTGCCTTCATGTTCGAGGGCTGCCCGGCAGATGACACCTTCCAGCAAGCAGACGATATCCAGGCAGCGCTCCACAAAGGCCCGATGTTTCGCTACTTCGATTGCTGCATGATAACGAACCCAAGGTACCAGCGCTACGTGCTGGCTACGGCAAGAGAGCATGGCCTCAAGGTGCAGACGAGCGTGCGCGAGGGCGGCGGCACCGATGGAGGCCCTGCACATATGCTCGATGTGCCGAGCGTCGTGGCAGGAGTTCCCTGCCGCTATGTCCATGCAGGATGTGCCATCTGCGCCCTCGATGATATCGAGGAAGCGGCCAAGGTCTGCGTGGCTGTGGCCGAATCGCTCACGCCGGATACGGCAGAAAGCTTCTGACGGGAAGAAGGAGGCAGAGCCTAAGCCCTGCCTCCTTCGGATGCCATTGCCTGCCTCTGCAGCCTATGCAGTCTGGGCAAGTGCCTCCTCGACAACTGCTGCGACGGCAGCGCGGCAGCGACCGCAACGGGTGCCTGCGCCAGTTGCGCGCTCGACATCCTCGATGTTCCGCGCTCCTGCTGCCACAGCCTCGAAGATCTCGTCTTTCGTCGTTCCCATGCAGGGACAGACGAGCCCCTCCTCGTCGGCGCTGTAGCCGCCACCGCGGTGGCCATCACCCATCTCTTCGTCATCGTGTCGATGCCCGTGATGGGCAGCACCATCCTCTCCATTGAAGTGGCCGTGCTCACCGTGATGGTGGCGATGCTTGCCATGGAACTCATCGTCGTCGCCGTGGTGGTGATGGCAGTGCTCATGTTCATCTCCGGCTGCATCACCATGATGGTGGCGGCAATGGTGCTCGTCTGCGCCATCTTCTCCATCGTGGTGGTGATGGTGGTGGCAATGATATCCGGCTTCGGCGGCATCTCCGCCATGATGATGGCTATGGATGTGGCGGCTATCTTCATCGTGATGATGACCGGCTTCATGGCGGTGGTCGTGGCGGGGAGCCTCTGCCGTTGTGGCAGTTTCGGTACCGATATTCTCGTTCTCTTCGTTCGTCTTGTTCGTATCCATAAGATGGATTCCTTTCTTCGGAGGCAGGTCGATCGCCTTCAATGAAGTGAGCTTGTGTTGATTGGTCTATGCGGAAGTGGCATTTTGAATGCTGCAATGACAGACTTCCAGACGGAAAGGGCAGTGCAATGCTGGCACATGATGCTGATTCCAAGCAGCTATCTGAGCATAGCGAGAAGCCGCTCGAGGAAGGGGTGTGCCTTTCTGAAGGGACCAGGGCAGTGCTGGCGGAATTCGATGCAATGAAGGAATATCCGGAGCGCTACAGACGCTGCCGCTCGTTTGATGAGATGCTGCAGGACGTGCTTGCTGGCAAATGGGGCGGTCCGTCTGTCTTTCCGTCGTCTAAATGCATGGTACCTTGCTAATTGGTATATTGCACAGGTACCGATGTAATCACAGATGAGATATATTCCTGAATAGAAGCTGGGGCATTGAACATAGAGAGGGCCGGGACATGCATCCCGGCCCTCTCTGGTGTCCGTATTATATGTCAGCTCTGGCTTGCTGCCCTAGTCGAGGCCTTCAGTGCCATTCGACTTGATGATCTTCTGGTAGGCGTAGAAGGAGTCCTTGCGGCTGCGCTTGTAGGTGCCGCTTCCGTCGTCGTGCTTGTCGACGTAGATGAAGCCGTAGCGCTTGCGCATCTCGCCGGTGCCAGCAGAGACGAGGTCGATCGGTCCCCACCAGGTGTAGCCCTTGAGGTCCACTCCGTCATCCACTGCCTCGCGCATGGCGCGGACATGGCTCTTCAGGTAATCGATGCGGTACGTATCGTGGATGGAGCCATCCCCCTCGACCTTGTCGAGGGCGCCCATGCCATTCTCGACGACCATCAGAGGAATCTGGTAGCGGTCATAGATCTCGTTCAGGGCAAAGCGCAGGCCATCCGGGTCGATCTGCCAGCCCCAGTCGGTGCTCTTGAGGTAGGGGTTCACGCCGCCGAACGTCATGTTTCCTGCTGCCTGCTTCACGTCGTGCGTGCCGACGACAGAGCTCATGTAGTAGGAGAACGTGTAGAAGTCGATTGTGCCCTCCTTGAGGTCCTCGAGATCGCCGTCCTCGATCTTGAGACTGATATCGTTCTCGCGCCAGAAGCGCTTTGCGTAGGAAGGATAGCAGCCCCTGACCTGGACATCGGAGCAGTACCAGTTCATGCGGCGCATCTCGGACTCGTTTGCAAGGACGTCCTTGGGGTCGCAGGTTGCGGCGTAGGATAGGATGAAGCAGTCCATGTTGCCCATGCGGAACTGAGGATAGTGCCCATGCGCGTACTTCACGACGCGGGCAGAGGCCACGAACTGGTGATGGAGTGCCTGGTAGCGCTCCTGCGGGGTCGTGTGCGCTTCGGAGGCAGGACCTGCGAAGCCGCGGATCATGGACGTCTCAAAGAGGTTGCCCATGTCCATCGTGCCGCAGTTGATCTCGTTGAACGTGAGCCAGTAGCGCACCTTGTCGTGATAGCGGTCGAAGACGGTCTGGCAGTACTTCTCGAAGAAGCCGATGAGCTCGCGGCTAGCCCAGCCGTTGTACTTCTCGACGAGGTGGTAGGGCATCTCGTAGTGGGAAAGCGTCACGAGCGGCTCGATGCCATGAGCCTTGCAGCAGTCGAAAACCCTGTCATAGAAGGCAAGGCCGAGCTCGTTCGGCTGCTCGTCGTCGCCGTTCGGGAAGATGCGCGACCAGGAGATGGACATGCGGAACATGTTGAAGCCCATCTCGGCGAAGAGCGCGATGTCCTCCTCGTAGTGGTGGTAGAAGTCGATTCCGTCATGGTTCGGGTAGAGCACATCGGGCTCGATATCGACCGTGATCGTGCGCGGCCTGTCCTTCGTGCCGCCCGTGAAGTGGTCATCGACAGACGGTCCGCGGCCGTCTACGTTCCAGGCACCTTCGAACTGGTTTGCAGCAGTAGCGCCGCCCCAATAGAAGCCCTCCGGGAATCCCTTGCCCATAGCTTTCCTCCTTCTTCCTGCCTGCTCGTGCAGGCACCTCCATCGCTTTCAAGCATAGGGAATGAGAGGTGCGCCCTCCAGGTTCTGGGCGCAGAAGGAGACTTCTTTTCGTCTGAAGGCAGATGGCCACGGCACAGGCTGACACTTTCTGATACTTTTCTTCTGTGGGGAAAGGAGCGGGACATGGATGTCGTGCAGAAGATGCGGGAGGCAGAAGGCTTCACGCCGACAGAGCAGGAGCTGGCACATACGATCCTCTGCCTCGGACCGCGCTTTTCGGACTATTCGATCAAGGAGCTCGCACAGGCTGCCCACTGCTCGATCGCGACGATCCACCGCCTCTGCCGCAAGCTCGGCCTCGAAGGCATGAAGGAGCTCAAGATCGAGATGGCGCGCTCCCTGGAGCGTGCCCAGGCTGCTGGCACAGCCGACATCAACTTTCCGTTCGGCGAAGGATGGACGGCAGGGGAGGTGGCTGCAAGCATACGCTCCGTCTTCGAGCAGACGCTTGCCCAGACCCAGTCCATGCTCGATATGGATACGGTCGAGCACGCTGCATCCCTCATCTGCATGGCCCGCCAGGTCGCGCTCTTCACGGAATCGCACAACCGCTATCCGGCAAGCATGTTCGCAGACCGCCTGCTCTCTGTCGGAATCGATGCACGCTGCGAGGCAGATACCGAGCGGCAGATCCGCTGCGCCCTCCTGATGGGGAAGGACTGTGTCGCGATAGGCATCTCCTACTCAGGCGTCTCCATGGCACTCGAACGTGCGCTTCCCGTGCTCTCAGAGCGGGGTGTCCCGACCTTTCTTGTGGGAACACCTGCTGCAGCGCGTCTCAATCCCGGCCTTGACGGCTATCTCTTCGTGAGCGATGCCGAGCGCTACCAGCGGCGCATCACGCAGTTCGCGTCGCATCTTGCTGTGCAGTATGTGCTCGACACGCTCTTCGGCTCGGTCTGTGCGACATCCTGGCCCAGAAGCATCTCCTACCTCGAGAAGACCTTGCCGCTCACGCGCAAGCCAGGCCTCATCGACGATTGCTCTCAGCAGGCTGCGGGACGCTGAGGCTTCATCTCTGTGCCGCTTCTGTGCAGTCCGCAAATGGCTGAATTTCTTGCTCACGGTGTGCAATACTACGCACAGTGCGCAATTCTGCACACACTGTGAAAAACAGAGCAGGAAAGGAGGCCGCGAGCGTGCCTGAAATGACGGCTCAGACTGCAGAGAGGCAGCTTTCGCTCGTCGGTGCCGGCCAGGACCGGCGCACGGTGCGTACGCGCCAGGCGCTGCGCGACGCTCTTGCCCGCCAGATCGAGGAGACAGGAGATCTCTCCCGTGTCACGGTCAAGGCGGTTGCCGATACGGCAGGCGTGACGAGGCGTACCTTCTATTCGCATTTCAAGGACATCAACGATCTCGTTGGGCAGATCGAGGAGGAGACCGTCTCCGAAGTCGGCTGCCTCGTGAGGAGGCTTGCGAGGACGAACCTCGACGAGCTCCAGGACGCCATCTCGAACTTCGAGCCGTGCCCGGGCTCTGTCGAGCTCCTCGAGTACTTCCAGGAGCGCAGAAGCTATCTGCCGGCCCTTCTGGGTGCAGGCGGAGATCCGGGATTCGTCGAGAAGATCAAAGAGAAAGTCTTCGAGATCGTCTGCGGTCGTGCCGAGGAAGGCGTCGTATTCGATATTCCCCAGGAGCTCTTCGACTACTATCTGACATTCGCGATATCGGCCGAGGTCGGCGTGCTCCTGCGCTGGATGCGCAGCGGCATGGAAGAGCCGGCGCACCTCATGGCATGCGTGATGACCGCGCTCATGTTCGTGCGCCCCGGCGACCTCTACGGCAAGAAGATCAAGTTCGGCGTGCCCTGCCTCGACGATCTGGCAGACCTGGCACAGGAGAAGAAGGAGATGCAGGAATGACCGAGAATGGCAATTCCGTCCAGGCGGAGCGCAATGCCCACTATGCGATGCCGCTCGTGCAGGAGGGTGCCGAGCTCAAGCCGAAGCAGCGTGCCGATTTCCGCCACGCCCGTCTTCGTCTCGGCATCGATGTCGGCTCCACGACGGTGAAGCTCGCTGTCATCGACGAGAACGAGCATCTGGTCTATGCAAACTATGAGCGCCACCACACGGACGTGAAGGCAACGGCCCGTGAGGTATTCCGCAAGGCCCAGAAGGTCCTGGGAGATGCAAAGATGCGCGTCTCCATCACGGGCTCCGGCGGCATGCTGCTCGCCAAGTGGCTCGGTGTCGAGTTCGTCCAGGAGGTCATCGCCTCGAAGCGTGCCGTCGAGTCCCTGATTCCCGAGACGGATGTCGCAATCGAGCTCGGCGGCGAGGACGCCAAGATCATCTACTTCGACAATGGCATCGAGCAGCGCATGAACGGCACGTGTGCCGGCGGCACCGGTGCCTTCATCGACCAGATGGCTTCCCTCATGGAGACGGATGCCACGGGACTGAACGAGCTTGCCAAGGGTGCGACGCACATCTATCCGATCGCATCCCGTTGCGGCGTCTTCGCGAAGTCCGACGTGCAGCCGCTCCTCAATGAGGGCGCAGCACGCGAGGATGTGGCAGCATCGATTTTCCAGGCTGTCGCGAACCAGACGGTCTCCGGCCTTGCCTGCGGACACCCGATCCGTGGCTATGTCGCCTTCCTGGGCGGCCCGCTCCAGTATCTCTCCGAGCTGAGGAAGCGCTTCTACATCACGCTCAACCTCGATGAGGAGCACAGGATCGTCCCCGAGAACGCACACCTCTTTGTCGCTACCGGCGCAGCTCTTGCGGGCGAGTCCACCGATACCGTGACGTTTAAGGAGGTCATCGACAAGCTCGACAGCCTCGGCGACACGCAGGGCTCCGAGGTCGCGCGTCTCGACCCGCTCTTCAAGACGGAGAAGGACTACCAGGAGTTCCGTGCCCGCCACGACGCACAGGTCGTGCCGAAGGGCACGCTCGAGGGCTACCAGGGCCGTGTCTTCATCGGCCTCGACGCCGGCTCCACGACGATGAAGGCAGCTGTCGTCGGCGAGGACGGCGAGCTCCTCTACACGTGGTATGACAACAACAACGGCGATGTCCTCGGCACCGCCCGCAAGATCATGGACGACATCTACGACCATCTGCCGGAAGGCTGCACGATCGGCCATGTCACGACGACCGGCTACGGCGAGGGCATCCTGATCGAAGCCCTGCAGGCAGACTCCGGCGAGATCGAGACGGTCGCGCACCTGCGTGGCGCCAAGGCCTTCGTGCCCGATGTCAACTTCATCCTCGATATCGGCGGCCAGGACATGAAATGCCTCCAGGTGAAGAATGGCATCATCGAGCACATCGCCCTGAACGAGGCCTGCTCTTCGGGCTGCGGCTCCTTCATCGCGAACTTCGCTGACTCCATGGGCATGACGGTACAGGAATTCGCGAAGGCAGCAGTCCACGGCGAGCACCCGGTCGACCTCGGCAGCCGCTGCACCGTCTTCATGAACTCCCGCGTCAAGCAGGCCCAGAAGGAAGGCGCTACGATCGGCGATGTCGCTGCCGGCCTTTCCTACTCTGTCATCAAGAATGCCCTCTTCAAGGTCATCAAGCTGCGCGACTACGACGAGATCGGCAAGTACGTCGTCGTCCAGGGCGGCACGTTCATGAGCGACGCGACACTGCGTGCCTTCGAGCTCCTGACTGGCCGCGACGTGATCAGGCCGGACATCGCAGGCACGATGGGCGCCTACGGTGCAGCGCTCCTCGCCCGCGACCGTGCTGGTACAGACGGTGTCTCCACCATCCTCTCCCGCGAGGAGATCGACAGCCTCAAGGTCAAGCACACGAACGCCCACTGCGGACGCTGCTCGAACAACTGCCTCCTCACGATCAACTCCTTCGGCAACGGCCGCCGCTTCATCACGGGCAACCGCTGCGAGAAAGGCTCCGGCAAGCCTGTCAAGGAGCAGAGCAAGGCGCCGAACCTCTTCGAGTTCAAGAATCATCTGCTGTTCGACCGCGAATGCCTCGATCCTGATGCAGCACCGCGCGGTACTGTCGGCATTCCCCGCGCCCTCAACATGTACGAGAACTATCCGTTCTGGCATGCGTTCTTCACGAAGCTCGGCTTCTCGGTCATCCTGTCCGACAGGACGACGAGGAAGACCTACGAGGCAGGCACCGAGTCGATGCCGTCCGAGAGCGTCTGCTACCCGGCAAAGCTCAGCCATGGCCACATCATGAACCTCCTCTCGAAGAATCCGGACTTCATCTGGATGCCGTGCATCCGCTGGGAGCGCGCCGAGGACGATACGGCCACGAACCACTACAACTGCCCGATCGTCATGTCCTATCCGCAGTCCCTGGAGCTCAACATCGACGAGCTCTCGGATCCCTCTGTCGAGTACCTCGATCCGTTCCTGCCGTATGACAAGAAGAACGAGCTCAAGCGCAGGCTCTACGAGGTCGTCTCTGTCCAGCGCGAGGAGGATGCTGCCAAGGGCAAGGGCCGCTTCCGTGGCTCCCACATCACGCGCGAAGAGATCGACGAGGCCGTGAACTATGCCTGGCAGGCAGACATCGACTTCAAGAACGCGATGCACAAGGCAGGAGACGATGCCCTGAAGTGGATCGAGGACAACGACGCCCACGGCATCGTCCTCGCAGGCCGTCCGTACCACAACGACGGCGAGATCAACCATGCAATCCCCGAGATGCTGCATGGCTTCGGCTTCGCCGTGCTTACCGAGGACTCCATCGCCCACAAGGTTCCTGTCGAGCGCCCGATCCGCGTCATCGACCAGTGGATGTACCACTCCCGCCTCTACCGTGCGGCACGCTTTGTCGCAGAGAGGAACGACCTCGACCTCATCCAGCTCCAGAGCTTCGGCTGCGGCCTTGATGCCCTCACGACCGACGAGGTCCAGGAGATCCTCGAGGCATCCGGCAAGATCTATACCGTGCTCAAGATCGACGAGGTCTCGAACCTCGGCGCTGCCCGCATCCGTGTCCGCTCCCTCATGGCCGCCCTCAAGGAGGAACGTGCCGAGCTCGAGCGCGAGACGCGTGCCGGCAAGGTGCATGAGGTGGCACCGGTCAACGTCCACATGGCTGACGGCTCGCTCGAGCATGCAAGGAAGACCGATCTCACCCGTCGTACGCCGGTCTACCGCGAGGCAAAGAGCGCTGCCTTCAAGAAGGTACGCTACACGGAGGAGATGCAGGACGAGGGCTACACGATCCTGGCACCGCAGATGTCCCCTGTGCACTTCGAGATCGTCGAAGCCATCCTTCGCTCCGAAGGCTACAACGTCGTGCTGCTCCCGTCTGTCGACCACAAGGCCGTCGACACGGGCCTGAAGTACGTGAACAACGACATCTGCTACCCGTCGATCCTCGTCACGGGCCAGATCATGGAGGCGGTCCTTTCGGGCAAGTACGATCTCTCCCGTACGGCTGTCATGATCTCCCAGACCGGCGGCGGCTGCCGTGCAACGAACTACATCGCCCTCATCAGGAAGGCGCTCAAGGATTCGGGCCACCCCGAGGTGCCGGTCATCTCGCTTACGGCTGCCACGAACCTCGACGAGAGCAACCCGGGCTTCAAGGCGCTCAAGAACCCGCGCCTGCTCACGAAGGCTGTCTATGCCCTTCTCTACGGCGACCTCCTCATGAAGTGCACGTACCGCGTGCGCCCCTATGAGGCCAGAGAGGGGAGCGCCGACAGGCTCTACGACGAGTTCATGGAGCGTGCCAAGATCCAGCTCTCCCACAGCGCTTCGCCGAAGCCGTTCTACCGTCTCTGCGAGGATACGGTCAAGGCGTTCGATGCGCTGCCGCTCGAGAACGACCGCTCGAAGCCGCGCGTCGGTGTCGTCGGCGAGATCCTCGTGAAGTTCCACCCGACCGCGAACAACCAGGTTGTCCGCGTCATCGAGAACGAGGGCTGCGAGGCAGACGTCCCGGGCCTTGTCGACTTCTTCCTGTTCGGCCTCTCGAACCAGATCAACATGAAGGAGGAGCTCGGCACGAAGGCGACGAGCCGCCTCACGCACAAGATCGGCATCGATGCGATCGAGGGCATGAGGAAGCCGATCGACGAGATGCTCGAGAAGTCGGAGCGCTTCGAGCCGTATGGCTCGATCTGGAGCCTTGCGGACAAGGCGAAGGAAGTGCTGTCGCTCTGCAACACGATGGGCGAGGGCTGGCTCCTGACGGCCGAGATGTGCGACCTCATCGAGTCCGGCACGCCGAACATCATCGTCTGCTCGCCGTTCGCATGCCTGCCGAACCACGTCGTCGGCAAGTCCGTGATCAAGCGCCTGCGCCAGATGCACCCTGAGAGCAACATCGTCGCTGTCGACTACGACCCGGGCGCTTCCGAGGTCAATCAGCTGAACCGCATCAAGCTCATGATCTCGGTCGCAAAGGAGAACTTCAAGAATGGACGCTCCGAGAGCTTCCATCTCGAGAACCCCGACGATCCGGTGACGAATGAGAGCATGCTGCCGCGTGCGGTCTACCACAGGCGCCGCCCGGGCGAGCTCGAGGATTCCTTCGTGCGCGAAGGCTCGAAGGCAACGGGAGCCTATGCGTCATACGGCGAGACGACGGATGCTGACGGCGGAAAGACGTATGGCACAGGAGAAGGTGCCATCCATCTGACGCCTGAGCAGCTCAAGGAGATCGACGAGGCAAAGCGCAAGGCAGGCGTCCTCTAAGGACTCATCCATAGCTTCAAGGAGAAGGGCAGGCTGCAGAGCCTGCCCTTCTTTGCTGTCGAGTTGGATGATGTGCCTGTCGAGTTCGTACTCCAAGCCTGTCGAGTTGAGAGACAACGACACAGAAAAGCGGTCCCCGCACCTAGGTGCGAGGACCGCTTGTCCTGACTCTGTGTGGGCGAAGCTAGTCGCTCCAGTCGGCAAGCGCCTTCTGGCCGAGGGCATCGGCTGCGAGCATCGCATGGGCGACCTTCTCCGGCGTGACCTCGAACGGCATGTTGTGCAGCGTGTCGTTGTCGGCGCATGCAAGCTTTGCGACCTCGAGCACGCGCTCGAAGGAGGCATCCTCGACACCGAGCTGCTTGAAGGTGACAGGAAGGCCGACCTCGACGCAGAACAGCAGCACCTCGTCGAGCTCCGGCGCATCCTCGAGCACGAGCTGGGAGATCGTGCCGAAGGCGACCTTCTCGCCGTGATACATCTTGTGGGTCTCAGGCATGGCTGTCATGCCATTGTGGATAGCGTGGGCACCGGCAAGGCCGGCAGACTCGAAGCCGAGACCGGAGAGCAGCGTGTTGGCCTCGATGATCTTCTCGACAGACTCGCTCAGGGCTCCTGCCTCGAGGGCGCACTTCGCCTTCACGCCGTCAGACATGAGAGTATCGAAGCAGAGCTTCGCGAGCGCCATGGCGGCATTCGTCACATGGCCGCCTGCGCAGGTCGTGGCATCGGAGCGCTTGCAGGCACGTGCCTCGAAGTAGGTGGCAAGTGCATCGCCCATGCCGGAGACCGTGAGGCGCAAAGGGCTCTTCGCGATGACGGCAGAGTCCATAAGGACGAGGTTCGGGTTGTGCTTGAAGAACTGGTACTCCTTGAACTGGCCTTCCGGCGTATAGACGACGGAGAGCGCCGAGCAGGGAGCATCGGTTGCAGCAATCGTCGGGACGATCACGACGGGGGCGTCGACGGCATTCGCGACTGCCTTGGCCGTATCGAAGATCTTGCCGCCGCCAAGGCCGATCACGACGTCAGCCTCGTTCGACTTTGCGAGCGCAGAGAGACGGTCAATCTCGTCCTGCGAGCACTCGCCATTGAACTCCTCGAAGACAGGCGCCAAGCCTGCATCGGAGAGGCTTGCCTTCACGCGGTCGCCGAAGCGGCGGATGCCGCCTGCGGAGATGATCACGAGAGGCTTTGCGCCATAGGCCTTCGTATAGGTGCCGAGATTGTCGAGCTCGCCCGGACCCTGGATGTACTTGCTGGGGCTGATGAAGATGCGTGCCATGAAACTATCCTTTCCCAATGGATTTCGGACCACAAGGCTATATACCCAGCCTCGGGTACAAGACTATTGCACGTTCTGAAACATTCCTGTTACGCAGCTCAGCAAACCATCCAGAAACGATGGAGGAAATCAAGCAAAATTGTGTGATTGGAATACAATTAGCTCCCAGTGGCTATAGTAGGGGCATGCAGGAGCAGGAATGACGCCCTGCAGCCACAGATGATCCTGCGGGCCTGTGGTCACATGAAAAGCAGCGAACCTTGGAAGGGGCTGCTTTCGAGCGAGGAGCGGATGCTCCGGTGCTCTCCATCTGATTAGAGGTACATAACATGGCACATCCAGCAGAGCTGAACTGGCAGAGGCTCCCCTTGACCGGCGCCGACAATGTGCGCGATCTGGGTGGATACCCGGTAGGCCTTCGCCAGACGAAATGGCATGCCTTCCTGCGTGCAGGCGCTCTCCAGCATGTCACGGACGAAGACTGCGAATTCCTCCACCGCTACGGTGTGCGCATGGTCATCGACCTGCGCTCCGAGAAGGAGGTGGAGGCTGCGCCTGACCGCGCCTGCGGTGAGAGCGACATTGCCTACATCCATGCTGAGCTGGGCGGAGAGGACCTGTCCGACCCGAAGCTCGTCGAGCGCATGGTACAGGAGCACGGCGGCGCTCTGCCCCGTGCCAAGGAGCTCTACGCCTCGATGCTCGAGAACACGCAGGCGCTCCGCATCATCTTCCGCACAATCTCACAGGCGCCGGATGATGCCTGCATCCTGATCCACTGCAGTGCCGGCAAGGATCGTACCGGCGTCATCTCGATGCTTCTCCTCATGCTCGCAGGCGTGAGCCGCGAGGACTGCGTCGCCGACTACATGCGCTCCTATCCGGATCTCTTTGCAGCGGACGGCGTCCACGAGGAATGGACGAAGCTCGCTCCGGCAGTCCAGCAGGCCTGCATCGATATGAGCGCACGCATGGGCTCCTTCGTCTATGACTGGGTGAGCGAGAACGGCGGTGTCCGCAAGTATCTCGAGGACGGCTGCGGCATCCCGGCAGCCGAGCTCGACCGCATCGCGGCGCGCCTCATCTAGGATTTGCCGCGAAGCCGGAAGCGCTGTATCGTTTCATATGATCTAACTGACATGATGATGCCTGGAGAGCAGATGTGCTCTCCGGGCATCTCGCCGAAAAGGAGAGACGATGGCAGATACAGATCAGCTTTCGGATGTCGTGGAGCGCTTCATGCGCATCGTGCAGGTTCCCTCGCAGTCAGACGAGGCCCATGAGGACCAGACGCCCTCGACGCCGTCCCAGCTCAAGATGGCAGAGACGCTTGCACATGACCTCGAGGAGCTTGGGTGCGAGGATGTCGAGCAGGACGAGCATGCCTATGTGACGGCGAGCTTCCCGGCGTCGGCAGGTGCCGAGGACCTTCCGGCACTTGGCCTCTGCGCCCATATCGACACGTCGCCCGATGCGCCGGCAGAAAACGTCCATCCCCATATCGTGCACTACGAGGGAGGTCCTCTCGTTGCAGGCGTCGTGGACGGGGCAAGCATCGAGACGACGCCTGCACAGGTGCCCGATCTCGAGAAGCTTGTGGGCCAGGACATCGTCTGCTCCGACGGACGTACACTTCTCTCTGCCGACGACAAAGCAGGCGTGGCCGAGATCTGCTCGCTTCTGAAACGTCTCGGCGAGCATCCGGAGCTTCCGCATCCGACGCTCAAGATCGCCTTCGTGCCGGATGAGGAGATCGGCCACGGCGCGGCGCTTCTCGACCTCAAGAAGTTCGGTGCGAAGTGGTGCTACACGGTCGACGGCGAGGCCCTCGGCGAGTTCAACTACGAGACGTTCAATGCCTCCGAGGCCATCGTCGATATCAAGGGCGTGATGGTGCACCCGGGCACAGCCAAGGACGTTATGGTCAATGCGATCACCGTGGCAGCCGAGTTCGACAACCTCGTGCCTGCCTTCGAGCGTCCGGAGCACGCGGAAGGCTATGAGGGCTTCTATCATCCGATTGCCATCACGGGCACGGCATCGGAGGTGCGCCTCACCTACATCGTGCGCGACCATGACGGGAAGAAGTTCGCGGCACGCGAGGAGACCTTGAAGGACATTGCGGCATTCCTCAACCGCCGCCACGGCGAGGGGACGGTCAAGGTCACGATCAAGGAGCAGTACCGGAACATGGCGGACTATTTCGACGGCATGGACTTCCTCGTCGACAATGCCCTCGAGGCGAACCGCGAAGCCGGCATCGAGCCCCATGTCGTGGCAGTGCGCGGCGGCACCGACGGCTCGCAGCTCACGGTGCGCGGGCTTCCGTGCCCGAATATCGCGACCGGCGGCTACAATGCCCACTCGGTACGCGAGTTCATCCCGGTCAGGTCGCTCGAGAAGACGGTCGACGTGCTCGAGCATCTCGTCGCAAAGTTCGCCGTGCCCCAGAAGGCATAGGGGAGAGATGCAGGATTGAGTGGAGGGAGCTTGCCGTGGGCTGGCTCCCTTTTCATTCATCTTTCAATCTTGGTTCCGGGAAATGAAGGACCTGCCGTTCACCCCGCAAATCATGCCGCTGACATGCCAGATCATGACAAGAAGCTGATGCAAGGCAGACCTGCCGCTCATAGTGGTCTAGTATGCTGGAAGCGTTTCCAATAGAGCTGGAAACGTTTCCGACAGGAATGGAAACGTTTTCAGCCAGCAGTGGGGACGTCAGCATCGAACAGGCAAGCCCTTCTTGGGACGGAATGGACCATGGACTATCAGTTTCTCTACATCGTCGTCGCCGGCATCCCCTTTGCTGCAACGGTCATGGACTGGCTTGGCTCTGCCATCTCCGAGCGCCATCATAGCCACCACGACACCTATGAGGCGCCGTCTGCGCTCTTCCATGCCCTCGTCGTGGTGATGGCCGGCATGGGCCTTCTCGGTGTCGTTGCCGGCATCTATATCGAAGCTGCGGAGAATGGCTGGAGCTTCCCGTCGGTCATGATGTTCTTCGCGGCATTCGAGATTGTGCTCTTCTGCATCTGGTATGGCATGAAGCGCTACCGTGTCGTGACGTATGAGGACCATATGGTGGTGACGCCGTTTGTCGGACGTCCGGTCACCATTGCCTACGCGGACATCACCGCGCTCAGGTGGTCGCGTCTCCACTTCGGCTTCACTGGTGCCAGCATCAATGTCTTCGTGGGCGACAAGCGGATAGCGACGCTCTGGGACGGCATCGATATCGATCAGGTGCTCACGACGATCGACCGCTTCGACCTTCTCGAGGTGCGCGGCACCTACGCCTGGTAAGGAAGACAGGGGATTGCATCTGGGGCTGCAGGAGAAATCCTGCAGCCTCGTTTCATATCTGGTTCATTCTTAGATAACGGCGAAATTGATGCCTTGCGAGCTGCATAAGCGCTAGAGTTCTCGCGTGCGGTCTGCGTTGCTGCACAGATCCAGAGCAGCTTGGAGGCGCAGCGTGAGCTCGACATTCACCGTCCTTGTCAATCAGGTCCTCTCGATGTTTCTCATGCTTGCGGTAGGATACATCGCCTACCGCACGAAGCTCATCACGGAAGGCAGCGTGGGCGACCTCTCCCGCACGGTCATGTACATCGCATCGCCCTGCCTGATGATGGCCTCATTCATCCAGCCCTTCGATGGAACGCATCTCATGAATGCTGGCCTCTGCGCTGTGCTGAGCGTTGCGGTCCTTGCCATCTGCGCCCTCGTGGCCCATGTCGCCTATGGGAAGAAAGATCCCATCTCCCAGTTCGGCGTCATCTTCTCCAATACCGGCTTTGTCGGCATCCCTCTTGTCCAGCATGCGCTTGGGCAGAGCTACGTCTTCTATGTGACGGTCTGCATCGCTGTACTGACCTTCCTGATCTGGACCTACGGCGTCTACCTCGTGACGGGCAATACCAAGGAGATATCGCTCAAGAAGGTGTTCACGAATCCTGCCGTCGTGACGCTCTTCATCGGCTTTGCCTTCTTCCTCTTCAGCGTGCCCGTGCCCGACTTCATCTCGGGCTCGCTCGACACCCTGGGCGAAGTCAACACCGGCCTCGCAATGGTCGTCCTGGGCTGCTATCTGGCACAGACCCGCCTTTCCCTCATTGTTCGCGATCTGCGCGCCTACAAGGTGAGCGTCCTGCGCCTCATTGTGGCGCCTGTGCTCACGCTGCTCCTGCTCTGGCTTGTGCCTTCCGCTCTTGTCCCGTCTGACATCAAGATGGTCGTCCTCATCACATTCTCGACGCCCATCGGTGCTATGGTCGCCATGCTCTCCCAGAAGTACGGTGCGAACTACGAGTATGGTGCTGGCATCGTCTCGCTCTCGACGCTGCTCTCGCTCGTATCGATACCGATCATCCTCGGTATCGGCGCTGCCATCCTCTGAGAGGCAATCCTCGACGTGGAGGATGGAATGCCTGCCCTGCCCCTGCGTGGGGCAGGCATTCTTCTCGAGCGCTTGATCTGAGGCGGGCTCCGTCAGATACTGGGATGATCCGATCTGGCGGGGAGGGGAGCCATGCTCGAGCGCGGCCTCTATGAGAAGACGATAGGCACAGACCTCAGGCGCGAACTCGACGCAGAGGACGACGAGCTCGTATCCCAGACAGGGCGTCTCGACCATGCAGATGCTGCCCGCGTGCTTGCTGCCTATGCAGAGGAGGCCGTGAAGCAGGCGCTCGATTCCATCGAAGGCGACGACGCGCCCGTGCGCCAGGCACGGCTTGTGAACAGCCTGATAGACAATCTGGCTTCGCAGCTGAAGGACAGCGACAGCAGGCTTTCGGACCTGATCGAAGGCGAGCGTGTCGACCTTTCCCGTACGAAGCCCGAGCAGCTGCTCTCGCTCGTGCCGAGGCAGAATGCCTCTGTGGCAGAGCAGAAGAAGGGACTCGTGCGTCCGCTGACGTCGGTCGCGCAGACCTCGCTCTTCACAGGCGCTGCCCATGAGCCGCAGCTCTTCAGCGAGCTCAGGCGCGAGATTGCCTCGGCAGACGAGATCTTGATGCTTGTCTCCTTCGTGAAGTGGAGCGGCCTCAGGCTCCTTATGGATGCGCTCCAGGAGTTTGCAGACCGTGGCAGCAGGATTCGGGTCATAACAACGACGTACATGGGAGCGACGGACCCCAAGGCGGTGAGCGCTCTCGCTGCGCTGCCAGGGGCTTCGGTCAGGGTGTCCTATGACACGAAACGGACCCGTCTCCATGCAAAGGCCTATGTCTTCAGAAGGAAGACCGGGTACACGACGGCCTATGTGGGCTCCTCGAACCTCACGAACCCGGCAATGACAAGCGGGCTCGAATGGAACTTGAAAATCAGCCGTGCCGATGAAGCGGATGCCCTCGACAAGATCGAGGGAACCTTCGATGCCTACTGGGCCTCGCCCGACTTCGAGCCCTATACGGCTGCCGACAGCAAGCGGCTTGCCTCTGCCATCGCTCATGAGCACGGCGGGGACGCAGAAGGATTGACCTCTGCGGCCTACGCCTTCGATATCAGGCCCTATCCGTACCAGCAGAAGATTCTCGATGCACTCGAAGCGGAGCGCACCGTCGGCGGGCACTGGAAGAACCTCGTCGTCGCGGCAACCGGCACTGGCAAGACCGTCATCGCTGCCTTCGACTACAGGCGCTTCTGCGAGAGGGAGGGACAAAGAGTCCATCTCCTCTTCGTCGCACATCGCCAGGAGATCCTGGAACAGGCCCGCTCGTGCTTCCGGGGGATATTGCATGACCAGAACTTCGGCAGCCTCCTTGTCGGAAACCATCATCCGGAGAGCTATGCGCATCTCTTCGCTTCGATCCAGAGCTTCCAGTCTCAGAGGCTCTGGGAGAAGGTTTCGGCAGACTATTTCGACTGCATCGTCGTCGACGAGATCCACCATGGTGCTGCCGACTCCTATCAGGCGATATTCAATGCGCTGCGCCCCAAGGTGCTCCTCGGCCTCACGGCGACGCCGGAGCGCATGGATGGGCAGTCCATCCTGTCGTATTTCGACAACAGGATCGCAGCAGAGATAAGCCTCGCCGATGCAATCGAGCGCAAGCTCCTGTGTCCCTTCACGTATTTCGGCGTCTCCGACCCATCAGACCTCTCGGGCCTCACGTGGAAGCGGGGAGGATATGAGACATCAGAGCTCGAGCAGGTCTATGTCTTCAGCGAGAAGATTGCAGAGCGCAGATGCTCGCTCGTCCTTGAGGCGCTCAGCCGCTATGTGACCGATGTCTCCCGCATGCATGCACTCGGCTTCTGCGTGAGCAAGGCCCATGCAAGGTTCATGGCAGAGAGATTCCAGGAGGCTGGCATCCCTGCGGTCGCGGTGACGGCAGATATGGACGAAGATGGCAGGGAGAAGGCGCGGACGAATCTTGCTGACGGCACCATCAAGATCGTCTTTGCAGTCGATATCTACAACGAGGGCGTCGATATCCCCGAAATCGATACGGTGCTATTCCTGCGTCCGACCGAGTCGCTCACCATCTTCATGCAGCAGCTCGGCCGAGGGCTCCGCCTGGCACCGGGCAAGGAATGCCTGACCGTCCTCGATTTCATCGGCCAGCAGAACAGGAGATACGACTTTGCGCCGAAGCTCAGGGCTCTTCTGGCATCTCCGACGCATGCGCTCAGGCGCGAGGTCGAGGAAGGCTTTCCCGAGGCTCCTAAGGGCTGCTACATCAGGCTCGAACGTGTGGCACAGGAATACGTCCTCAAGAACCTCGCTGTGGCACAGGGAACGAGAAGCAGGCTTGTCTCGGCCCTTGCGACCTTCGAGGAGGATGCGGGACAGAAGCTGACGCTCGGGAGCTTCCTTGCCTTCCATCATCTCGATATCCGTGCTGTCTACAAGGTGGCTCCCTTCGAGCGGCTTCTCGTCGAAGCGGGACTTGAGCCTGAGTTCGAAGAACCAGATGAAGCCGGTCTCACGAAGGCATTCCCAAGACTCTGCACGATTGACTCGAGGAGATGGATACGCTTTCTCCTGTCCTGCTTGGACAATGCCGACAAGCTGATATGGGATGAGCTCACGAGCGAGCAGCAGCGCATGCTCGACATGTTCCAGATCACGCTCTGGCCTGACTCGTTCAGACGCGAAGCGCATATGAAGGTGAAAGAGGGGAGCCCTGAGTTCGACAATGCGCTCGAGTGCCTCCGAGAGCTTGCTTCTGAGCCCCATATGGCACGCGATGTGCGCAGGATCCTTGCCTATCGTCTCGACCATATCGACTTCATCGATGAGGAGCTTTCCTGGGGCTTCCCCTGCCCGCTCGACCTCCACTGCCAGTACAGCCGCGATCAGATCTTCCTGGCGCTTGGACGCAAGGATCCCCAGAACATGCGCCAGGGCGTCGCCTATCTGAGGGATTGCCATGTGGACGTGCTCCTGAATACGCTCGTGAAGTCGGACAAGGAATTCAGTCCGGAGACGCGATATGAGGACTACTCGATTGATGAGAGGCACTTTCACTGGCAGAGCCAGAACAAGACGACACCCGAGTCGGAGACGGGCCAGCGCTACCAGACGGGCTGGGACGCGAAAGACAGGGTCCCGGCGAAGATTGCGCTCTTCGTGCGCGAGGAGAAGGCTGACCAGTACGGAGCCGAACCGTATACGTTCCTCGGCTTCGTGCACTGTGCGGATGCTTCGGGCTCCCGTCCCATGAACATTATCTGGAAGCTCGAGCGACCGATTCCTGCCCGCTTCATCCAGAAGACAGCACGCCTTGCCGGATAGCTGCCAGGCCTGCTTTCTTCATGCAGCTGGAAGCTGGCAGAGAGGGAGAACGTTCCTACCTGCCATACTGGTCGAGGAAACACATGGAAGGCTATGCAGCCCGGAAGGCAGGTCTCATGATCAAGCTTGTGCTGACGGATATGGACAACACGCTCATCCCCTGGGGACAGAAGAAGGCGTCTCCTCGGGCAATGGAAGGCATCCGCGAGATGGAAGAGGAGGGCATCCGCTTCGCTCCGGCATCGGGCCGCGACTTCGAGGAGCTCAAGACCTTCTTTGCAGACAATCTCTCGGTCCTCTCATCTGCCATCACGGCAAACGGCCTTGTGATCAGGCTCGACGGCAAGGTGATCCAGAAGGCAGAGATTGCCCCAGAGCTGCTCTACCGCCTCGATGAGGCACTTGCTCCCTTTGCCGATGAGGCAGCCCTCATCCTCTACGACAAGAAGGCCCATGCCTATGCAAGGCGCCCGGACCCCGGCGAGATCGAGATCATCAAGACGGCCTTCCCTGAAGGCATTAGCTTCGTCTCTACGTGGCCTGACATCGAGTTCTCGAAGCTCGGCATCGCAATGGAGACCGATGCCGCGCGCCGCGACGAGATCTGCGACGCCGTCTCGCCCCAGATTCCCGAGCTCGACTTCGTGAAGCCGCTTCCGAACTGGGTCGACGTCGTGCCTCACGGCGTCAACAAGGCGACCGCTATCAAGGTGCTTGCCGATGCCCTCCACATCACGATGGACGAGATCTGCGCTTTCGGCGACTCCGAGAACGATATCGAGATGCTTTCCTGCGTGGGCTATCCGGTCGTCGTCGCGAACGCGTCTCCTGCTGCCAAGGCGGCAGCCCGCTACTTCATCCCGGCGGCCTCTGAGGACTCTGTCGGCACGGCATTCCTGCAGATTGCAGAGGCGGCACGCACGGGCGTCCTTCCCGACTTCCTGCAGGAGACCCGATGATCAAGCTCGTCGTCACCGATATCGACGATACGCTCGTCTGCCGCGAGAGGCGGGTTATAACAAAGCGGGGACAGGCAGCGATGCATGCCCTGATGGGTGCAGGAATTGTTGTCGGTCCTGCGACAGGACGCGACATCTACCGTGTCGGCTACAGCTTCCGCTTCGACCATGCGCTCTATAGCACAGCGGTCGTGGCAAATGGCATGAAGGTCTACTACCAGGGAGAGAAGGTCCTGGAGCGCGAGCTTCCCGAAGAGGGCCTCGCGAAGGTGGCCAAGCTCTGCACGACCGATGAACGGGCGGGGCTTCTGCTCTTCGACGATACCGGCAGGATCTGGATTGCCGGCACGACCTTGGACGATGCGATAGAGCATGACCTCAGGCATCTGCCGACGGCAGACGGCGTCTCGGAGGAGCTGCCGGAGGGCCGACGTGCCGTGAAGGCGAACTGCCACTTCGATGGCAGGACCGAAGACCTCCTTGCCTTCATGCATGAGCTTGCCTGGGCATGTCCGGAGCTCGACTTCACCTGTCCGGTCGGCGGCATCATCGATATCACGACGCATGGCTGGGACAAGGGGCAGGCAACGCTCTGGCTTGCAGACCAGCTCGGCATCAGCCACGACGAGATCTGCGCCTTCGGCGATGCCGGAAACGACGAGCCCCTGATCGACAAGATCCCGAACTCGGTTGCTGTCGCCAATGGCTTCGAGGACATCATAGCCAAGGCCCGCTGGCACATCGGGACATCCTTCGACGATTCTGTGAGCGCAGCCTTCGAGGACATCGCAGAGGCAGCAAAGACCGGCTCGATGCCTGCCTTCATGGATCCTGCGACCGATGCACGCTACCGGAAGCTTGCAGAGAGCCTGACATTTGCAATGCCGAAAGGTATCGACTCCTAGACGCGGGCCGTTCCGTCGAGATGCGCCCTGATCTGGTTCACGAGCATCTCGAGCGCGACCTGGTTCTCGCCGCCGACGGGGATGATAATGTCAGCATATTTCTTCGAGGGCTCGACGAAGGCCTCATGCATCGGCTTCACGGTCGTGAGGTACTGATCGATCACGGAGGAGAGGCTGCGCCCGCGCTCCTCCACATCGCGCAGGATGCGGCGCAGAATCCTGACGTCGGCATCCGTATCGACATAGACCTTGATGTCCATAAGGTCGCGCAGGGCCAGGTCGCAGAAGATGAGGATGCCCTCGACGACGATGACGCGGGAAGGCGTGACCGTCACGGTCTCGCTCGAGCGGTCATGCTTCGTGAAGTCATAGACCGGCTCCTCGATTGCATGTCCTGCCTTGAGCTCCTTGAGCTGTGCGATCAGGAGCTCGTTCTCGAAGGCATCAGGATGGTCGTAGTTGAGCTTTGTGCGCTCCTCGAAGGGCATATCGTGATGGGCACGGTAGTAGGAGTCCTGGGAGATGACCGTGACCTCGTCGCCGAAGCGCTCGGCTATGGCATTCGTGATGGTGGTCTTGCCCGATCCCGTGCCGCCTGCTACGCCGATAACGGTGATGTCGTCCATATGTCTTCTGCCCTTCAGGTGAGCTCTCTTTTCGTCTGTCCATGATAGCCGACCTCGAGGATGCAGAACAGAAAAGGCCAGGAGGCGGTGCTCCTGGCCTGATTCGTGCCTGCGGATGCTGATGGGCTACAGAAGCTTCGAGAGCTCGTCCACGAGCTTCGAGAACTCCTCGAGCGCAGCATCGACCGCCTCGCCCGATGCCATGTCCACGCCGGCACCGCGCAGAAGCTCGATTGGGCTCTTCGAGCAGCCGCCGGAAAGGAAGGCGAGATAGTCGTCCACGGCAGGCTGGCCCTCTGTGAGGATGCGGTTCGAGAGCGCGACGGCTGCGGCGAAGCTCGTCGCATAGACATAGACGTAGAAGTCGTAGTAGAAGTGCGGGATGCGTGCCCACTCGAGGGCGATCTCGTCGTCGGTCTCGATGGCAGGGCCGTAGTAGAGGTCGTTGAGGGCACGGTAGCGGCGGCTCAGATCGTCTGCGCCCATGCCGGTGCCTTCTGCGCAGGCGGCATTTGCGTCGCGCTCGAACTCGGCGAAGAGCGTCTGGCGGAAGAGCGTGCCACGGAACTTCTCGAGGTACTCGTTCAGGAGATAGGCGCGCTCGTGCGGATCTGTCTCATGCTCGAGGAGGTAGTGGATGAGGAGGCACTCGTTCGTCGTCGAGGCGACCTCTGCCACGAACATCGCGTACTCCGCATAGCGGGCAGGCTGCGTGTGGTTCGAGAGCCAGGTCTGCATCGAGTGGCCCATCTCATGGCAGAGCGTCGAGACCTCGTCGAGCGTGCCCTGGTAGTTGAGAAGGATCAAGGGCGTCATGCCATGGCCGTCTGCCGAATAGGCACCGCTCATCTTGCCCGGCGTCTCGAAGACATCGATCCAGCGGGAGGCCACGCCCTTCTTCACGGTCGAGACGTAGTCGTCTCCCAGAGGAGCGAGCGCCTTGTACATGAGGTCGCAGGCCTCCTCGAACGTATAGCGGCGCTCTGGCGCCTCGACGATCGGCACATAGACATCCCAGTAGCGCAGGTGGTCGACGCCGAGGACGCGCTTCCTGAGCTCCATGTAGCGGTGCATGGAATCTGCGTGCGCATGGACGGAGTCGATGAGGGAGTTGTAGACAGAGACCGGCACCTCGGTCGGGACAAGCGATGCCTCGAGCGAGCTCTCGTAGTGACGGGCATCGGAGAAGAACTTGAGCTGGCGCATCTGCGCGGCAAGCGTGGCGGCAGCCGTGTTCTTGACCTTTGCGTACGCACCATAGACGCTGTGGTAGCCGCTCTCGCGGAGCGTCCTGTCAGGAGAAGTCAGGATCAAGGCCGAGTACGTGCCATGCGTGACAGGATGTGCCTTGCCCTGCGCGTCCACGGCATCCGGGAACTTCATGTCTGCGTCGTTCATCATCGTGAAGATCTGGCCCGGCTGCGTTGCAAGCACGCCTGCCTGTGCAAGGAGCTGCTCCTCCTTCGGGCTCAGCGTATGGGCCTTGAGTGCGCGCATGCGGTCGAGGGCGAGCTTGTAGAGGGAAAGGCCCGGCGTGCTCTCATACCATGCGGCAAGGTCGGAATCGGAAAGCGCAAGGAGTGCTGGCTGGAACCAGGCACGGGCGGCATCGATAGCGGACTCGAGCGTGACGACCTGGGAGACCGTGTCCTGCCAGCGGCTCACGCGGGTATCCTCGTCGGCCTTCCTGCCGGCATAGTTCCAGACGCGCTGGAACTGCATCGTCGCCTCGTCGTCGAACTTGAGATAGGCAAGAAGGTCCTCGCCGGAAGCGAAGGCCTTGTCCTCCCAGGAGGCGTAGGCATGAGGCAGCTCCTGCGCTTCGGCAAGTGCCTTTCTGAAGGCATCCTCATCTGCGAAGAGCGATGTCAGGTCCCAGGTATACTTCTCGGGCACCTCCGCGCGGGAGGCATAGGAATCGGTGAAGGAATCAGCAGTAGCCATAATCTCCCCTTTCCAGTATTGCATCTTTCATAACAGTTGCAAGTATGGCACAAGTGGGGAGGGGTGCTCTGCCCAAGCCTCTTTATGGAATGGTGCAACCTCGGGTATGCTTGAGGCAGTGAATGCGGCGTCAGGAGGATGCATGGACAAGGTACGGATTGCAACTATCGGCAGGTCAGCGATCACGGAGCGCTTCCTCGATGCGCTCGGCCAGGTGCCGGAAGCGGAATATGTGGCATCGTATTCGCGCAAGGAAGAGGATGCTCGCTCCTTCGCCGAGGTACATGGAGCACATCTCGCGTTCTCCTCGCTTGAGGAGCTCGGTGCAAGCGATCAGATAGACGCTGTCTATATCGGCTCGCCGAATGTGCTTCACGCTGAGCAGGCAAAGACGCTCCTTGCCGGCGGCAAGCACGTGCTCGTCGAGAAGTCGTTTGCAGCAAACAGGAAGCTCGCCGAAGAGGTCTTCGGCCTTGCGCATGAGCAGGGCCTTGTCGCTCTCGAAGCAGCACGGAACACGTTCGGTCCCGGCGCTGCCTATCTGAAGGATGCCGTCTCCAAGACCGGCAAGGTGCGCCTTGCGACCTTCCGCTTCTCGAAGGTGACGTCGCGCATCAAGAAGCTCGAAGCGGGCGAGCATGTGAACATCTTCGATCCGCACATGGCAGCAGGTGCCCTCATGGACATCGGCGTCTACTGCGTCGAGTCTGCGCTCCAGGTCTTCGGTGCCCCTGAGTCCGTCAAGGCCTCTGCCGTGACACATCAAGTGGAGGGGCGGAGCGCCGACGATCCCTATACGACGATCGACCTTGCGGGAGAGGCCATCCTTTCCTATCCGGGCTTCCTCGTGAGTCTCTCATACGGCAAGGTGTCGAATGACTATCTCGCCTCCCAGATCGAGGGCTCTGCCGGCACGCTCTTCTGGAAAGAGACATCCTGCCCCAGAACCTTCACGTTCACGCCCTATGTGGACAAGGGCATGGTGTACGGAACGATTGGCGGGGAAGGGGCAGAGACCACCTCTGTCGATATGCCGGAAAACGACATGCAGTTCGAGCTTGCCTCCTTCGTCCATGCGATCCAGGGCGACTCGGAAGCTCTTGCCGAAGCAGCAGAGCACGAGAAGCTCACGCTTGCCTCGCTTGCCGTGATGGACGACATCAGACGCCAGTGCGGCATCGCCTTCCCTGTGGACAGGTAGGAATGCCATGCCAGAGCTCATCGCTCCGTCGCTCATCGCTGCAGGCGCCATCCTGCAAGGCGTCTTCATACGCAAGGATGCCCAGGGCCGCTACGTTGCTGCGGCGGTCCTGAAGGCGCTTGCTTCGGCTGCCTTCGTTGCACTCGGTCTGGTGGGCGCCTTCGTGCCGCCGAGGATTCCGGCTTCGCTTCTGGTCTGCCTTGGCCTTCTTCTTGGCATGGTCGGAGATATCCTCCATGCCCTGCGCTTCATCCAGAAGAAAGATGCGGACGTGCGGGCGGCCAAGGTACGGGAGAAGAAGCTCTTCACGATTGGCGCCCTCTTCTTTGCGGCAGGGCACTTCTGCTACATCAGCTATCTGCTCTCGCTTGTGAGACACCCCGTGCCGGCGCTCGTCGTGACGGCAGCAGTCCTGGCCATCATCTTCTGGCGGCTCTCGAAGTCCGTGCATGAGCGCAGCCTCTTTGCCTTGGCAGGTGCTGCCTATATCGCGGTCGTCGGCCTTACAGCAGGGTTTGCGGCTACCGCCTGCCTCAGCATGCCTGCTCTTCAGCAGGCGCTCTTTGCTGCCGGCGGCATCTCGTTTCTTGTGTCAGACACGCTGCTTGTGCTGAACTCGTTCGGCGAGAGGCATACGCAGGTGCGGCGAACCTGGAGCCTTGTCCTCTACTATGCAGCGCAGACCCTGATTGCGCTTTCGATCTGGCCCTAGGACTTCTTGAGGTGCAGGAGCTCGAGCGTCTTGTCGGCTATCGATGCATGGGGCGTCGAGCCATCCTTGATGTGGAGAGCTGCGGGAAGATGCGCCTTGAACATGAGAAGGACGAGGAGCGCTGCCGGCACGAGTGCCCAGGCGCCGGCACCTGCGAGCGCAATCCAGACGAAGAAGATCGAGGGAATCAGGAGCGCGCCGAGGCAGAGATAGCCCAGAGCGACGACGCCTACGGCAAAGCCTGCGATAGAGGAGAGGATGCCTGCAAGAGGAGAGGCGAGGATGATCGTGGAGCAGGTCGTCGTGACGCCCTTGCCGCCCTGGAAACGATGCCAGATCGGGAAGTTGTGCCCTGCCGTGGCTCCGAAGCCTGCCCAGAGCGTGACAGCAAGTGTATGGCCCAGAAGAGCCCAGGAGATGAGGACGGCTAGCAGGGTCTTCAGGATGTCTCCTGCGAGGACGGCAAGCGCTGCCTTCGTGCCGAGCACATGTCCGACGTTTGCCATGCCTGGGTTGCCATCTCCTATGGAGAAGCAGCTTTTATGCACGGACATACGGCAGACGACATCTGCCGTCAGAAAGCAGCCGAAGGCATAGCCGATCGGAAACGCAAGAAGACACTCCATAGCGGCCTCGATTCCATTGCATGCATCCTTCTTTCTACCCACTGAGAGCTCAAGGAAGCGGAGCAATGCACACGCATGATGCTCAGAGCTTCACACGGATGACCTTGAGCCTGCCTTGGCGGTCGCATACCTGCATGGAAATCCTTGTATAGAGGCCGATCTTGCCTTTCAAGAGCCTGAGAGCGTCGCCGAAGAAGGGCTCACGGGCAATCAGGGTGACGCCTGCCTTCTCGGCGAAGGCAGCGGCATCGTCGAGCGCAAAATGCATCGCTGCAGAAGCATTTCCGGTCTTCTCCACATACCGCTCTGCATAGCGGAGACCGCGGGAGTCCACGGCGTCGAAGATGAGCTCGGCGCCGGGGAAGATGCGCCTGAGATCCTGCATGAGCGAGACAATCCTCTCATCATCGAAATACTGGAAGACACCTGCGGCGTAGATGAGAATGGGCTTGTCGTGTGGCACGGCATCCGTCCAGGCAAGGTCGAAGAGGTCGTGGGCGATGAGGTGCTCATCCGGATCCTCGCCGAGGACCTGGCGGCGGTAAGCAATCACATCAGGCAGATCGAGCTCAAAGAAGACAGAACCCCTGCCATCTATCCGTGAGCTTGCCGCATCGAGCCCGCAGCCAAGGACGATGAGGGTCGAGAGGCCGTGCGCTGCGATGAAGTCCTCTGCCATCGCGTCCATCACATGGGCACGGACGGCAGAAGAGAGCAGATTGAACTCGGAAGTCGTGCTGGCAAGAGCATGTCCTGCCAGTGCCGGCTCGAGTGCGAGCGCACGCTGGTCAAAGAGAAGCTCAGGGAATCTCTTCGAAACTTCTATCCTCGCCCAGAGCGGGATGAAGAGGGCATCTGGAACGCCTTCGAATCGCTGGTCCATAAGGGCCTCCATCCTGCTGCGGCTGATGCTGAGATGATTCTAGATCAGCACAGGATAGATGTTAGTGTGCAATAACTTAATGGACAGATGAGTCGGCTGGTGGCACCGCTATGGTTAGAGTGCCTTCTTCGGACAGGCCTTCACGCATTCAAGGCAGAGGATGCACTCGGTGCCATTCCTGCGCTTCCTCGAATCATCAAGCATATCGACATCCATCGGGCAGACTTTCCGGCATCTGTTGCAGGAGATGCACTTCGTGTGGTCGCAGGTGATCCGTACGAGCGAGAAATAGCTCATGGGCTTCAGGAACACTGTGATAGGGCAGATGTATTTGCAGAAGGCGCGGTTGTCCTTGAAGGCAAACGCAAGTGCGATACCGAGGGCGTAGTAGGCAGCATTTCCTGCGATGAAGGCCCAGAACATGATGTCTTCGATATTGGCTACCTGCGCCACGAAGAGTGCGGCGACGAAGATGAGGGAAGCTGTGAACGTGAGATAGCGGATCCAGCCGATCTTCTTCCTCGGCTCCTGAGGCACAGGATAGGGGAGGAAGTCGAGGACCATAGCGGTCCAGCAGGCATAGCCGCACCAGCCGCGGCCAAAAAGGAGCGGGCCGAATATCTTTGCTACCGCATAGTGTATGGTCGCTGCCTCGAAGCTGCCAAGGAAGAGGTAGTACCAGAACCCTTCGATCTGCATGTTCTCATGGGAGAGGAGTCCCAGATAGACAAGCATGTAGAGGCCGACCATGAGCTGGGCAATCCTTCTGGCATTCCTGTTGCCCTGGATGAAGAGGGCAAGGGAAAGGGAGAGGGCAGCCCCGATATAGCTGAAGTTGAAGAGATAGAAGAGGTTTTCCTTTGTGAGCCAGAGCGAGATGCCCACTGCCTCGAAGACAGCAAGCAGACAGATTGGTATGGCATATCTCTTCATCCCAGCATCCCTTTCCATGAGGGTGGAGCTGGAACTCATTCTACGTCCGTTTGTCTTGTCGCTGATGAGCTTCAGCGATCAGCAAGGCGCATGCAGATGAGCGGGAAAGGTTCGCCTTCCTCGTCGGTATCGGTGCGCATGTATGCCGCAAAGCCCTCGTGTTCGTAGAACGCTATGGCTTGAGGATTCTGCTCGTTCACGGTGAGCTTGCTGACATCCCAATGGGAGAGAGCGTAATCGAGAAGGGTCGAGCCTATGCCCCGCCCCGGCAGCTGCTGTCGACGAAGAGCATCTCGGGCCTGCCTTCCTGCGCACCTATGAGCGCAAGCGTCTTGCCATCGCTGTCCTCAGCCGCGGCAAGGTGCTCGACTGTCTGAATTGCTTTAGGGATGTAAGCCCGGATGCGGACGATATCGGATTCGGCGAGGAAATGATGGGTGGCTCTGACAGAACGCTCCCATACACCCAGAAGCTCATCTGAGAGATTGGGCGTGCAGCTTGCAATCTCCTGGATGTGCATGCAAGTCCTTTCTCGTCTGTTCTGCTTCCGGAAGGAGGAAGGAGGATATCAGAAGCAAATGTGGAGAATCGTTCACATATTTGACTAAGCATGGCCAAGAGCATAGTATCTTTTCTTGCGCTGAGGCGCACACAAAATATTGCGGGGTGGAGCAGTTGGTAGCTCGCCGGGCTCATAACCCGGAGGTCGGTGGTTCAAGTCCGCCCCCCGCGACCAAACATTCGCAGGTCAGAGGCTGTTTTGCTTCTGACCTGTTTTCGTTTTCATGTGTATATGGGTGGAATTTTGGGAGGAATTTTTCGAGTGGTTTATTTGTGGAGGGTTTCTCAGCAATTTCACGATTCTCATGACAGATTGTTTTCCTGAGACCAAATGTGTGTGGCCCGCAGCTGCGAAGCTGCGGGCCATGCTTCATCAGACCGAGTCAGTGACCTCGAAGCAGAAGAGGAGTCACTTCAGATCCTCCTCATCCTCTGGCCAGTCTTCGAAGGGCACATCTGCAAGCATCTCGCGCAGCGTGGTCTCCTTGCCATCGACTATATAGGTCTCAGACAGTCTCTTTTCGTCAAGCCATGCCATCGCGCATCACCTCCCTTGCGGTCCCAAGCCAGCATGTATCCAGCATACGGAGATGGCCCTGCTAGCTGAAGGCCTGCGGGGCATATCGGGAAAAGAGCTCTGTTAGATGGTTCCCGCAGGCAGATGCGCTGTTCTTGGCGGAATCAGGCCGATTCCAGGAAAACCGGATTGCCGAGATGACATCCAGGGTGCCCCCGCTGGAGACAGGCTAGCACAGGGAGCAAGCACCTCTTCCCGCTCCCTGGCGCCATGGTAGGGCGCAAGCCGCCGCGCCACGCCCGCAAGGACGCGGCTTCCGCCCTGCCATGGCTTGCCATCCAGTCCCCAGCGGGGGCAAAGGGCTCCCACGTCCTAGGGAGGTCACCATGACCGAAGAGAGCCAGCCGACCATGCCCGAAGAGGAGATTAAAGAGTTTGGCCTGAGCCTTGCAGAGGGCTACCTGGAGCACCGCGGCTACCAGGTCAGCCGCTGCGGGAGCTGGAGCTGCGACTGCGAGGAGCCGCTCCTGGTTGCGGAGGATAATGGGCAGGCAGTGCTCGTGAGCATCCGCGCCTGCCTCGGCCCGGATGCGGCCGCCATCCCGCAGCTGGAGCTGGCGCCCGAGGATTTCGCTGCCATGCGCAGGGCATGCCTGCTCTATGCGGCAGACCATGAGGACGTGTCCTCTGTCCGCCACGACGCGATATCCATCGCAATTGTCGGCGAACGCCACGCACGCCTGCGCCACCTCGTAGGCGCATGGACTTGGGAGGAGGTCGAAGATTAGGAAGACCGCTCACGGCAGGAAACCGGCCGCTCGGGGATTGACCCGGCGGCCTTTTCCCACCCGCCGCGGCCGCAGCCAAGCCCTCCCGCGGCCGCCCTCCCCGCCGTCAGGAACACCTTACGACGGAGGGGAGGGAAATGCAGGACACCCCGTATGGTATTGGTACCTGCTGGCATCGAGGTCAGGCGTTGTTCCCACTCGTCCGGTTGTATCCGCTGCCGTAGGCATCGTAGGCCTCTATGGCATCACGTTCGAGATTGTTCAGGTTGTCATAATCAGTGTCCACAAGCCTTGTCGTCTGGATGGTGAATGAGTCGCCGTTCTTCCAGTCTGCATAGACATCGCCATTGCCACGGCCGGCGAAGTGCTGATGGACCCTCTGCAGTACATGGACGCTCTGGCCGACATAGTACTTGCCATTCGTCTCGTTGTGCAGCACATATATGCCAGTGAAATCCCCCGCATCGTCATAGAGCCTCCTCTTCAGGAACTCCTCGGGAGTGACGCCGCCATCGCGGCGCATGAGGGCATCCAAGCGCTCGCGCCGCAGACGCTTCGCCCTCCTGTCAAGGATGATTCCTGCAAACACGCATGCCGCACTGATCAGCACCGTGGGGAGGATGAAATTGTAGACAAAAAGCGGGTTCTCAAGGGATGCGAAATGGACCTTAGCCTCAAGGGAAAGCTTATTGTAATCGAGGTAGTACCTGTGCATGATAACCGCTATGCCAACCGACCACACCCCCAAGAGGACAACCGGAGCCACTCCGTACTTCTTAGCAGACCTGCTGGCATGCGTGGCATTTCTTCTCGCTGCGCTCCTGCTGTTCCAGTATCTTGCCATCATCTCTCCTTACCGATGCCCTGCCCGATCTCAGTGCGGCATGCTCCATATGATAGGCCAGCTTGCAGGCTTGACCGTCTCGCCGAGAGGCGAGAGCCCAGATGCAATCTCGTTCGTCATCATGGACACCGTGACGAGCCGGCAGATGAGATCGAGTATGTAGCGCGGGTCGTCGGAGTAGCTGTTGGGGTCGTTGACGATGCCGGTCGCCTTATCGGTCTTCACCTGGTAGCGGTCGATCATCCAGTCGAGGGGCGAGCGGCCGTTCACCACGTATTCCTGAGCCTCCTTGGGGATGTCCGAAACCGTCACCCGCTTGTTGTAGACGAGCTTCGTGAAATCCTTCTCCATCTTCCCCGTCTCGGGATTGCGCTTCCTGCCCCAGGCGAGCTTCGTGACCGGTCCGGGGTCGCAGCCAGGCATCACGCCTGAGATCCGCAGGTTGGGCCAGGGCTCCACGGACTCATATCCGAGATGCAGCCTGCCGAGGTCCCTTCCGGCATTGCAGAACCTCTCGAAATCCTCGACGAGCGGGATGCGGGGAAGCTCGCGCTGGAGGTTCGCCGCATACTTCGTGCGGTACTGCGGGCTGTGGAGGATGCCATAGACATACCAGAAGATATCATCCTTGCAGATGCCGGGACCGCCATCCTTCTTGGAGCGGGCCGCGAAGGCATCGGGATAGGCTTCCTGGAAGATATGGAGCGCCTCGTCGGTTATGGCATCGTGGCGGACGTACCTGTTGCCCCATGCGTCGCGGACGACCTTCTCGCCGACTCCTGCCGCGAGCTCCATCGTCGAGCCCTCGTCCTTCTCGTACCAATACATGGGGAAGCACTGACCATGGTGGTTGAGCTCGAGATCTGGTAGCAGGTTTGAGATGAAGGTTCCTCGCTCGCCAGTGTCTATGACGACATTCGGGGCGGTCTCATTCGGACGAATGAGCGGGAAGAGTCTCTGCTGCTGGTAGACCCTCTCATTTAAATGGGGCTCGTAGTAGAGCCACTGCCTGCAGAAAGGACGGTAGGAGCCGACTATGAGGTTGGCCTCGTCGAATGGGATGGTCGTGCTTTTTCTGGCGTACCTCTCATAGCCTCTGTCCAGCTATACCTCTTCGTGTCGAACGTGAGCTCGTCGACGTTGCCGTCGACCCTCGCGATTTCCGCGTTGGTATCTTCGACAAGCCTCGTCACATTTTCGTTTAGCGCGTGGCTTGAGTAGTTCCAGCACCATGAATCGCGCTGGGTCTTGAGACCTGATGACCAGATGGACCAGATACCGAGGGGCGTCTTGAGCTTCTGCAGGCCAGAGGGAGCGAACTCGTACCAGCTGTCGTCTCGCTGGTCAAGCCAGTCGCCGTGACGGTCCTGCGAGAGCGCCTCCCACTCGGGATCCTGGTCTATGCAGGATGCGACGGCAGAGAGCTTCTGCTGCTGTGTAAGGTATTCGCCCACGCAATGGTAGTGGATGGCGCCATTCTCCTGCGACTCCGGATTCTTCACAAGCATGGTGATTGCGATGGGGGCACGGCTGCCGCTGCCGAAGACCTTTCCACCCTGTCTGCGGCTCTCCTCGCCATGCGTGCGCTGGTTTCCAAGAAGGTCGAAGACATAGATCGAGCTGAATTCCTCCGAGAAGCAGCGGCGCACGCCAACGCCAGCCTCAGAGCGCAGCCACCCGGCGTTCGAGACAAAGCAGACGACGCCCTCGTCGCCGATGCGGTCGGATGCCCAGCGGAAGGCCTCGATATAGGAATCCATCAGGGAGTTCTTGTTGGTGGCGCTGGCATGGACCGAATACGTCTCCCTTATCCTCTGCTCGAGCGTCGGATAGTGCTCGTTCTGATTATCGTCGTTGGCGTTTCTCTGCCCTGCCGAGTAGGGTGGGTTTCCGACGATGACCCTGATAGGAGCCTCCTGCTGGGCCAGCACGCGCTCGGAGTTGTCCACGAACATGCCAAGATCTAGCTGGTCGTTCCTCTCATCCATCTGGAAGGTGTCTGTAAGGACACCCCCATCGAAGGGGATGTAGTCGCCACCCATACGCGAGTGATAGGCATACTCGACATTCACGACCATGATGTAGTAGGCAAGGAGCAGGATCTCGTTGCTGTGCAGCTCGTGTTTGTACTTGTCCTCAAGCCGCTCCCTCGGCATGAGCTCGGGGTCGCTGATGAGCTCTGCCATGAATGACCCTGTGCCAGCGAAGGGGTCGAGGATATGCACGCCTGGATCCGAGAGCCTCTTGCCGAACTCGCGCTGCAGGGCGCGGTCCGTCGCATGGAGGATGCAGTCCACGATCTCGATTGGAGTGTAGACGATGCCCAGCTTCTCCGAGGTGCTCTTGAATGCCTTGGAGAAGAAGTCGTTGTAGAGGTCCTTGATGAGCGCCTGCCTGTTGGAGTCCGTCCGGCAGAAGGATGCGCGGCGCCTGACGGAGGCATAGAGCTCATCGAGGTTGCGCCTGTCCTCGTCAGCCATGTCGCCAATGCCGTGCCCCTGGAGCTCGCCCAGGAAACGCGTGATCGCGACGGAGACGGGATTCGACTCCGCGAAGGCATAGTCCCCGAAGAGGGCGTCGAAGACAGGCAGCGTCACCATATGCTGCGCCACCATCTCGATGGCGGCCTGCTGCGTGACGCCCGGGTTCAGGGAGTCGCGCAGCGATTTCAGGAAAGCTTGCATGGCCTTCTCGGCGACAGGATCGGACGCGATGGCCTGCCCGATCTGCTCGACATGGCTGCGCGCGATCCTGCCCACATCCTCTGCCAGCTCGACCAGTAGACCTTGGAGCCGCATTTCTCGACTGCCTTGGCATATACGGCACGCTCGAGCTCTGTCGCTCCGAAGGACAAGGCAAGCTGCTGTTGCTGGCCGGCTGCTGCGGATTCGCCGCTCCCGGAGCCCTCCCCCTCGTCGGCATGCCCAGATTTGCTGCCGATGCCGAGCTCCTGCCCCTTCTTCCTGGGCTTCCTCATGGGCAGGCTGTTGATGTAGGCGTCTATCCTCTGGTCATGGGAGCGCAGGGCCTGGAGCACGCCCCATACGACATCGAAGGTGTCGGAATGGTTGAGGGCCTTCTCAGGCGTCATCTCAGAAGGGATGACGACAGGCAGGATGATATAGCCAAGCTGCTTCTCCCTGCCTGTCCTCTTGTCCGTGAAGGTTCGCATGACGCGGCCGACGGCCTGCACCACATCCACCTTGCTCCTCTTGGGGCTGAAGAAGATGACTGCATCGAGCGAAGGCACATCGACGCCCTCCGCCAGGCAGCGCGCATTGGTGAGGATCCTGCACTCGTTCGCGCCCGATCCGGAGGCGAGCCATTCGAGCTTCTCTGCGCGGACCTTCGAATCCATGGAGCCGTCGACATGGTCGAGCTCGCACACCGGTCCGGCGATGTCCCCTGTGGAGAGCTCGTACTGCGCCACCACCTGCGTAAAGGCCGCGTCGATGTCCTTCGATGCCTGTATGGTGGAGCAGAAGCCGACCGCCCTGTGCAGCGGCTCGACGCCATGGAGGCTCGAGGAATCCCCGCCCTCCTCGCCGGCGCCGCCCCCTTCCTCCTTGCCATCGAAGCTGTCGATGAGGAGGAAGTCCGGGGTGCTGCCTGCCTCGTCGCCTTCATAGGCCTCAAGCCTCTTCTGGGCCTCCTCGCCATGCGTCGCAAGGCCGCGCCAGCATCCGATGATCTTCGCGGCATCGCCGACCTCGAGCTCGAAGTCCGTCTCCCCATGCGGGACGATTATCTTCCTGTCAGGGACTGCATCCTCGTTGATTGCCAGGACGACGACGCGGTAGTCGCAGAGGAGCCCCTGCTCGACGGCGGATGCGAAGGTGAGCTCGTAGGCGATGGGGCCATACTTCCCCTCATCGTCCATCGAGTAGAGCTCCGCCGCCTTCTCCTCGGCCTTGGTCTTGATGTTGTCGCCATAGATCTTGGGCGTCGCTGTCATGAAGAGGCGCTTGTCGGCGCGGATTCTCTCGCCATCTATCACGATCTGGTAGCTGGCCACATCGTCATCCTCTGCATACTTGGTCCCGGCCGTCCGGTGCGCCTCGTCGCAGATGCAGAGGCCGAACCTTGGAAGTCCCATGTCCTGGGCATCCTGTATCACCTGCATGGACTGATATGTGGTGAAGACGACGATCATGGAATCCGGATACTTCTCGCGGGTCCAAAGATAGCGGCCATAGAGGCTCTGGGGATCCGTGTTGGCCGGGAAGGACAGGTCTATCACGCTGTCGAGGATGTCATCGTCCAGGGGCTTCGATGCCTTCGCGTCCGAGCAGACCACGAGCGAGCGCATCTGGGTCCGTGCCTGGTTCGTCCACTCGCGCATCGCCTGGCTGACAAGAGCGATGGACGGGGCGCAGAAGAGGACATCCTTGCAGCCCTGGCCACGGAAGCGCTCCTCTGCGAGCCTGAGCGACATGAGGGTCTTGCCGGTGCCGCAGGCCATTATGGCCTTGGCCCGGCTCTGCGTCTCGAAGCATGACTGGATCTGGTTGATTGCCGCCTGCTGGTGCGGACGGGGGCTGTATGTCCTTGCACGGCGTGCGGCGTCGTCCTCGGCATATCCAAGCATGAGCAGCGACCAGTCGACATTCGAATGCCTCATGTCGACAGGGGTCAGGACGGAGGAATCCATCCCCCTCTTCTGCCTCAGGGTGAGGAGATGCTTCTCGATGTTGGCCGAGATATCCCCGCCGACAGAGGCTATCACGAGGCCCGTGTAGCTGTCATCCGCCTCCGCTGCCGCGAAGAAGGTGTCGAGGTCCTGGTAGGAGAGCTTGTGGCTCGGGCTGTAATACTTGCACTGTATGGCCCAATATGTCCCTGGCCTGTCGGTCCTCTCGGCCACGATATCGATGCCTGTATCGTGGCCGTTTCTCATAGGGTTGCTGCTGTCGTTCCAGCGCCATACGTTCCCCACGACCTGGCGCAGGGCGGGATCGTTGCGGAGGTACCACGCAGTCACGCGCTCCCACATCTCGCCCTTCTCGGTGTTCGTGCGGTTGTGCGACGAGAGGTATTCCATAACGTCGTCGAAGGTGACTATGCGTTCCTGCTCTACAGCCATGGGTCTCTCCTTGGGCGCAGCTTGCGAACATCTGTCAGCTCGACAGCAGATAACGGCATTCAAGATCCTAACCCTTGAGCCCCGTCATGGATGCCAGTGTATCGGGAACGTAGCGCCCAGCATCCGGTCTGCTTCGTGGAAGATGCGGCACCGCAAGGCAATCATCGCGCTTGAAATACCATCTTCAGGAGGTAGTCCAGCTGGCCCGAAGCCCCATCACGGCCGATCGGTCCGGGACGGCTGCAGGCTTTCCGGCAGGGCATAAGAGCAGGCAGGAAACAGGGGGTGCGAGATGGTTGCTAGCTGTGGAAGGCGTGCACCTCAAGCGTCATGCATACATGTATGGGCACTGAGCAGGGGGTTGTCGTCGGCGAGTCCGTCCCCCGCTGTGGGAAGCTGAGCCACGACGCAAGCGGGCATACGGCTTTCAGCGGCCGCTCTCTTCGGATGGTAGAATCTGTTACATATTGATTCTTTTCGCCGCATATGGTTGTGGGCTAGGTTGTAGCCCATGGACCAAGCATTCGACTTTGGCAATGCAAACGACGAGCAGCGCCGTGCCATCACCACGACCGAAGGGCCGGTGCTCATCACGGCCGGACTCGGCACGGGCAAGACCTTCACGCTCGTCAAGCGTGTGGCATACCTCATCCTCAAGAAGCACGTGAAGCCTTCGGCTATCCTCGTAGCGACCTTCACGGAGAAGGCCGCCAAGGAGCTTGCCACGCGCATCTCTACCCAGCATGAGGAGGGCCCCAACCATACCCGTGCCACGATGATTTGCATGGGCAGCCTCAAGTACACCATGCGCCCCTACGAGCGCGACACCCTGTATGACCTGGACCTTGACCCGCATGAGCAGGTCAACCGCATTAATGACCCGGCCTACGCCGAGAAGGTCGCACAGATGCGTGAGCGCCTGCTCACCTGGTACCAGGAGACCGCCGACTGGGTACCCAACCGCAAGGACATGCGCTAACCTGCGCCTTTGTGCACCTGCTTGGGCTTTTCGCCAGCGGGTGCACACTTCTCCTTGAAAGAGGCTTTCCATGCTCAATCTCATCTATGCCTTGGTCATCATTGTGGCAACCTCGCTTGAGGCGGTGGCGGGCCTCGACGGCGGTGTCATCATCAAGCCTCTGCTCGATCTGGCTGGCGCTCATGATGCGGCTACCATCAACATCAACAGAAGCGTGGCCGTCTTCGTGATGTGCTGCGTGAGTTGAACCAAGCAGCTGCGTGCGGGGTTTGAGTTCGACAAGAAAATGGTGCTTTCCGTCTCGGTCGGCTCGCTTCTGGGCGGCATCGCCGGCGACAAGGTCTTCTCGGCGCTGACGGGCTCCTTCGACAACCATCTGGTCAAGGCCGTGCTGGCGGGCGTTCTGGCCGCGGTCTTGGGCCTCATCTCTGTCTACACCATCAAGTAGGACCAGATGCCCAGCTGGAAGCTTACCAATCCCGTCACCATCTTTGTGGCGGGATTCCTGCTGGGAGCGCTGGCGGTCTTTCTGGGCATCGGCGGCGGGCCGCCCAACGTGGCGGCACTCAGCCTGCTCTTTTCGCTTGGCGCCAAGGAGGGCGCGGTCTACAGTCTGGCCATCTTCCTCAGCAAGCTTTCCAAGCTCATGCTCTCTGCCACGTGTGGTGCGCTTTGGGCCGTTGACCTCACCGTTGTTCCGTTCATAGTGATCCCGGCCATTGCGGACGGCTTCATCGGCACCCACTCCAACCGCAAGCTTTCTGAGGAAGGCGTGCGCAAGATCTACGTCTTCGTGATGGCACTTTTGCCCCTCATCTCGCTCTATAACTGCGTGGCCAACGTGCTCGCGCTGTAGCCATATCAAGAATCGAAGCACGGGACAAGAGGGTCGGACCTTCTGATCCCGCCTGGTCCCGTGCTACGCTTCTGTGCTCAGCCCGTCGAGACGCACCTTAGCATGCCAGCTATAGATGCAGCCTACGACAAGAACGACTGTCGCCACTGCCATGATGAGCCAGCCCAGGGTGATGAGCGCCGCGGAGGTCTGCAGGATGATGAGGCCCATGCCCGAGGCATAGAGGCCGAGCGCCGTTCGGGCGATGGCGAGGAAGGTGCGGATGAGCGCGAACTTGGTGCGATCGTAGGCCAGGTGGTCGCGCAAGATCATGTCGTCGTGGTAGTTGGCATACAGGTACTGCATAGTTGGCCCTCCCATGGGCACTAACGAAATGCTGTTTACGAGCATTGAAGCATGCGAGGCCCGTCCGAGATGATGCCGGGGGCACACCTCGAACACCGTTGCGCCACAGCGGCACGTGCAGGCCGCTGTGGCGCAACGGTGTTTCGCGCTTTTGGGCTGCTTGCTGTCTCAGGTTGAAGAGAGAATCTGCCTTAAGATGTATCTACCGTGTTCTTCCTGATATAGGAGATGTGTATGCTTGTTGAACAGCTGCGTGAACAGGCGGGCTTCTCTCCGATTGAATGCTCAATCGCCGACTACTTCCTTGAAGTGGGAGATGCGCTTCATGACCAGAGCGCTCGCTCCATTGCCGCCAGGCTGCATACAGCACCTTCCACGGTGTCGCGCCTGTGCAAGCGGCTTGGCTATGAAGGCTACACGGACTTTCGGGATGCCTATCTTGACGAGCTGCGCTATCTCTCCTCTGCCTTCATCTCCATCGACGCCAATCAGCCCTTCCGAAAAAGTGACGACGCACGTACTATCGCGGCCAAGATCGGAACGCTGTATCGCGAGACGGTAGACGACACGCTGCAGCTCACTGAGACCGAAGCGCTTGGTCGTGCAGTAGAGCTTGTGGCAAACGCCCGAACTGTCTTCGTGCATTCAGCAGGGCCCCAGTCCTATCTTGCCGAGGACTTCGTGGATAAGATGGCCCGCATCGGGCGTCGCATCGTCGTGGCGTACAAGGGTGACACCTCGTACTTCTTAGCTTCGGGGGTACGCCCTGATGAGGTCTTCATCGAGCTTTCGTACTCCGGTGAGACCGGTAATGCCTTAAGAGTTGCCAAGAGGGTTAAGGAGGTAGGCGGAAAGCTCATTGCCATCACCTCATACGGGCGCAATACCCTGTCCGAATTGGCGGACGTCACACTGCGCGTGTCCACGCGCGAGAAGCTAGTGGAGAAGCTTGGGTGCTATAGCATGAGCATCTCCACCATGCTCTTGCTTGACGTGCTCTACTCCTGCGTGCTTGCACGCGACTATGACCGTAACGTGGTTCGCCGTGTCAAAATCACGCGCTCATATGAGCAGTTTCGCGATTCGAACAACCCCATCCTGCATGACCGACGCGAGTAGTCCGTAGCGCCCATCCCACCTCAGACGAGGTTCTTCGGCAACAGCGTTGCGCGTCTCAGGGCGTTTTCCAAACCAAACCGCGCAACGCTATTCGAAACGCGCGCTTCATGTGCAGCAATACCTTTCACCTGCGGTTTACTAGTCTCAGCAAGCAAGTCGGCAGAGGCAAGACCAACGGAAGGAAGGCAGTCGTGGCTGACTACAAAGCACTGGCAGAAACCATCCTCGAGCTCGTGGGCGGCGAGGAGAACGTGACCTCCGTGGGCCACTGCGCCACGCGTCTGCGCCTTGTACTCAAGGATGAAGCCAAGGCCAAGACCGCAGAGCTCAAGTCCACCAAGGGCGTCATCGATGTGGTGCAGGCAGGCGAGCAATACCAGGTCGTGATCGGTCCTGCGGCCGCAGACGTGTGCATCGCGGTGCAGGGTCTGGGGCACTTCGGCGTCGTTGAGGTCGTCGAGGACGAGGATGAGCAGAAGAAGGGCATCGCCGCGGTGCTCGACGTGATTGCCGGCATCTTCTTCCCCGTGGTCCCCGCCATGGTGGGCGGCGGCATGCTCAAGGCCATCATGGCCATCCTCGTGGCGGTTGGCGTGCTCACTAGGGAGATGAGCACCTTCCAGATGCTCAACTTTATGGGTGATGCCTGCTTCTACTTCATGCCCGTGCTCATTGGTGTCTCTGCTGCCGAGAAGTTCAAGGTCAACAAGTACGTGGCGGGCGCCCTCGGCGGCATGCTCATCTCGCCCACGTTCATCTCCATGGTCGCGGCAGCCAAGGAGGCGGGCACCGGCATTGCGCTCTTTGGCATACCTGTGCAGCTCGTGAGCTACGCTAGCTCCGTCATTCCCATCATCCTTACGGTGTGGCTGCAGAGCTACGTGGAGCCCTTCGTGCGCAAGCACTGCTTTGAGGCAGGCAGGATGATCTTTGTTCCCATGATTACCACGCTTGTCTGCGGTATCGCGGCCTTCTGCGCGCTTGGACCCATCGGCATGTGGGTCGGCAACGGCCTTGGCGCCTTCTTCGACCTGCTCAACAACTACGTGCCCTGGCTTGTTCCGACGCTTATGGGCGCCTTCACTCCGCTGTTGGTCATGTGCGGCATGCACTACGGCATCATCCCCATGGGCATCCAGCAGCTTGCTGCCACCGGTGTCGATACCATCGTCGGCCCCGGCATGCTCGTCTCAAACGTGGCTCAGGGCGGCTCCTCGCTGGCTGTCGCCCTCAAGGCCAAGGGCGCCGACCTTAAGTCGCTCGCTGCCTCCTGCTCACTCACGGCAGTCCTGGGCATCACCGAGCCTGCGCTCTACGGCGTCAATATTCCCTATAAGACTCCGCTCATCGGCGCTATGGTTGGTGGTGGTGTGGCAGGCCTCTTCCTTGGCATCATGAAGGTCGGGCGCTTCGCTCAGGTGGCTCCCGGACTTCTCGCCCTCCCCAGCTACATCAATCCCGAGGATCCCACCAACATGCATGCGCTCATCTGCGCCTGCATCGCCTGCGCCATCGCCTTCGCCATCGCCTTTGCCGTGACCTTCGTGATGGGCATCGAGGAGAAGGGCAAGTAGGCCTCTTCGCCTATAGAGCGCTGGGAGAACCCGTCTCCCAGCGGCTCTTGCGAGACCTATGGGACGAAGACTTTGGAAAGGGACATTATGGCATTTCCGCAGGGATTTCTCTGGGGCGGCGCCACCGCCGCGAACCAGTGCGAGGGCGCTTATGACGTCGATGGCAAGGGCCTCTCCACAGCTGACGTCATGACGGTTGGGGGACGCGGCAAGGCACGGCAGGTCACCAAGGACGGCATCAATCCCGAGCTGTACTATCCCAGTCACGTTGCCATCGACCACTACCACCACATGGCCGAGGACATCGCGCTCTTTGGGCAGATGGGCTGGAAGTGCTACCGCTTCTCCATCAACTGGACGCGCATCTTCCCAGAAGGCGACGAGCTTGAGCCCAACGAGGCAGGCCTGGCCTTCTACGATCGCCTTTTTGACGAGCTCGAGCGCTGGGGCATTGAGCCACTCGTAACCATCAGCCACTTCGAGACGCCGCTCGGCGTAATCAGGAAGTTCGGCGGCTGGGAGAGCCGGCAGATGGTGGACTGCTATGTGCGCTATGCGCGCACGCTCTTCGCGCGCTATCGGGGCCGCTGCCACCTCTGGCTCACCTTCAACGAGATCAACAACATGAGCACCAACTCCTGGGTGGCTGCCGGCGTGGACTCCACCGACGAGGGCGTACGCGCCCGTGCCGCGTACCACGAGTTTCTCGCGAGCGCGCTTGCCGTGAAGGCAGCCCACGAGATTGACCCTGCCAACCGCGTGGGCCTCATGTACAACGGCCACCTCACCTATGCGGCTACCTGCGACCCATCGGACGCCATCGGCACGATGAAGTTCGAGCACCTGATGATGTACTACTGCGACGTCATGTGCCATGGGCGCTACCCCGGCTACAAGCTGCGCCAGTTTGAGCGCGAGGGTATCGAGCTGCCGGTTGAGGCTGGTGACGACGCCATCCTGCGCGAGGGCACAGTGGACTTTGTGAGCTTTAGCTACTACCTCTCCCACGTGACCGGCCAGAAGACGCGTGGCATCTTCAAGGGGCTGCAGGGCATCCAGACGGGCTACGACAACCCGTACCTCGAGAAGAGCGCGTGGGGATGGGGCGTCGACCCGCAGGGATTGCGCTTCATCTGCAACCAACTCTATGACCGATACCAGCTGCCCGTGATGGTGGTGGAAAATGGCTTGGGTGCCGTGGACGAGGTTGTGGTGGAGGACGGCGTGGAGCGCATCCACGATCCGTATCGGATTGACTACTTACGCAAGCACCTTGAGCAGCTGCGCCTTGCCATCGAGGAGGACGGCGTGGACGTGATGGGCTATACCTGCTGGGGACCCATCGACATCGTCGCTGCCTCCACGGGCGAGATGACCAAGCGCTATGGCTTCATCTATGTGGACATGGACGATGCGGGCAAGGGCACACTGCGCCGCATCAAGAAGGATTCGTACGAGTGGTACAAGAGGGTCTGCGAGACTAACGGCGCAAGCCTAGAGGAGGAATAGAGATGGCAGAGGACATTCACAAGATAGCCAACCCTGAGGGCATTGTCGAGTTCGAACGCGGCTACGTGGTGCCCGACTGCGTGGTGCTGGACAGCGCCTACTGCTCGATGGGCCGCATGGTGGCCCTGCGCGCCTGCGATGCCGCTGGGTGGACCATGCATGACAGCAACACTCTGCTGGCCTTGGTGCCCGAGTGCGGCGTGACGATGGATGACGTGGAGGCATTCGAGAACGAGGCGACGGTCGAGGGTGCCGACCTTGCGGCCCTGCGCGAAAGCGACGAGTACAAGCGCATCTCTGGCGCTTTCCGCCTAGCAGCTGAACGTGCCCTCAATCAGGGACCCTGCCTCATCCATGACCGAGTGACCAAAGCCTTCGTGGAGAGCCTCGGGAAGACCTGCGTGTCGGCCATGACCTACGCGAGCGACAGGCCCGCCATGCGTGTGCGTGCGCAGTACTCACCCGTGTACGCGCACCTTACCGACCCGGACGAGCTTGACGCCGCCATCGCCCATGAGGACGCGCGCCGCCGCACGTGGCATGCGCTCGGCGGCGACGACACCCGTTGGGGCGATCCTGCGACCTATGACCTCATGCTATGCACCGACACCATCGGCCGCGACTTTGCGGCAGAGCTCCTCGCTCGGCTCATGCAGGGATAGGTGATCTGCCACTCGTTAGGGGAGGAGCCGTTACGCTCAGCCTCATATCTGCGCGGCCGACGTAATGGCGCGGTAGCAGCGGGTAGGAAGTGGTCGCCCAGGAAAGACCCTGTCGCCTGGCATCTCGCCTAGTGTCCTGTGCCGAAGGGGAGTGAGTCGAGAGCAAGGCCTTCCGCATATGCCACACTGACAGCAAGGACACCTAGGGAAGCGGTGATTAATCGGGTTGCCGCAGGCGGGCCTCCCTGTCACCAGTCGCCGCGGCCGTCCGGCTGACCGCAGTCGGGGCTACGGCTGCGGGCGCGCCGCTCCCCGGGGCAAAGTCTCGGGGCTAGCCCTGCCCCGCACCCGCCTACGCGGCCGCGACGGCCACCCTCCTGCGCCCGAGCATCAGCAGGTTCGCGATCGCGAAGCACATGCAGAGCATCTGTGAGCTGTAATCTTCTGGTGGACAGCGGGATGGCAGGAACCTGCAGCCGATATGCTCAGATGAGATGCCCCCATCGCCACCGGCAGATCGGAGCAGAGAGATGCCGGTGAGCGCAGGCGAGATCGAGAAGGCTGAATCGAGGGACAGGAGCAGGCTCCCCCGGCAGTACACGGAGGAGTACCGGCTCGAGGCGGCCGGGCACTGCAGGAAGGCCCGGGAGGCGGATCCGAAGAAGAGCATCAGGGAGTGCGCCTCGGAGCTCGGGACCAGCGACAAGACCCTCAGCGACTGGGCCATCAGGTACGGGAGGACGGGAAAGGCCACCCAGGCCAGGACCGGAGAGCAGAAGGAGCTCGGCGAGGCGAGGAAGCGCATCAGGGAGCCCGGGAGCGAGAACGGGTTCCTGAAGAAAGCAGCAGCCTTCTTCGCCAGGAGCCTCTGACGGAGGACAGGTTCCGGCTGATGCTGGCGGAGAGGGCGAGCTGCAGCGTCTCGATGATGGCGCGGGTGCTGGGCGTGAGCAGGTCGGGTCCTGCCGGTGGCTGAAGGCGGGCGGCAGCGGGGAGGATCCGTGGGGTCCCCTCAAGGAGGCCATCATCGAGATATGGGACGCGAGCGGGAGGCGGTTCGGCTTCCGCAAGGTCTGGTCCAAGCTGGCAGGGGATCCCAGGTACGCCGAATTCGCAGGCACGACACGCTGCCGCGTGCGGAAATGCATGTCCGAGCTGGGGATACGCGGCATCTGCCCCAATGCCCCGGAGAGGACCACCGTGCCCGATCCCGAAGCCCCGGAGCGTCCTGACCTCATCAGGCGGGACTTCTCATGCCCTGTGCCGACCACGAGGCTCGTGGGCGACACAGCCTATCTCAGGACCACAGGAGGATTCATCTACCTGGCCGTGGCCATGGACCTGTGCACGCGCATGGTCGTCGGCTGGAGCATAAGGGACAGCATGAGGGCAGGGCTCGTCGTCTCGGCGCTCGATATGGCATATTCGCGCGGATACGTCGCCGGAGGGGCCATATCCCGCAGCGGCCGCGGCAGCCAGTACGCGGGCGCAGAGCTCGCCGCCTGGGCCGCAGCGCACGGCGTGAGGCTCTCTGTGGGCCGCACGGGCAGCTGCCACGGCAATGCGGTCGCGGAGGGCTTATGTGCTCAAGCACATAAGCCCTCTAATGCGCTGGATGCGATTATGTGCCGAGTGGGTGCCGGACGGCAGGCGGAGGGGCATATCGGCAACCCGCTGAGCACATAACGCTGTAACGTCTTCCCTGTCGGGACTGCATCCTGCAGAGAGGAGACGGAATGGACAGGATACAGCAGCTTGAAGGCTTCCACAGGCATCTGCTCGGCAACGGCTACTCGGAGACTGCATCGAAGAACTACCGCTTCCGGGTCAGCACGTTCCTGAAGAGGAGGCCGGAAGCGCTCGGAGCGGGAGAGGACGAGGCCAGGAGGATCGTCGAGGGCTACATCTCGGAGCTGCCGCGCAACACGGCGTCGACCATCCCTGCAGCGGCTGTGAGGAGATGGTGGACCTACAGGTTCGGGAAGCCCTACCGCGAGCGCATCGTCCCGTCGGAGCTCCGGCCGGATGCAGCCATCGATGCGGAGCTTGCGGAATTCGGGAAGTATCTCTCCATCCACGGCAACATAAAGCCCGTGACCATCAGGAACAGGATCGCCTCCATAAAGCTGTTCCTGCACGCCGTCTTTCCCGATGGCACCTTCGAGCGCAGGGCGATCACTCTGCATGGCTTCGCCGGCTGCCATACGGCCGCAGCCACGGCCGAAGGCGCGTCGATGCGCGCCCTCCAGGGAAGCGACCTGAGATCGTACATCCGCTTCCTGAGATGGAAGGGCATGGAGTGCGTGCCGCTCGATGCGGTGTCGCTGAACGGCCCTGCGCGCCGCGGGCGCACGGTTCCCGGGCGGCTTTCCGAGGAGGATTTCGAGGCCCTTCTGGCATCCTGCGATTCCGGCACGGTGCGCGGGGCGAGGGATGCGGCGATGGCCCTGTGCATGGGCATGCTCGGACTCAGGGCATGCGATGTCGCGAACCTGGCCCTGGACGACATCTCATGGGCAGACGGCACGATCGCCGTGCGCGGGTCGAAGAGCAGGACAGGGAGGGTGCTGCCCCTGGGCGAGCGGACAGGAGCGGCGCTGGAGCGCTATGCCACGATGCGGGGGAAGGCCGAAGGAACCCGCTCCCTCTTCCTGAGCACGGCCGGAACGCCCATGCGGTCGCACCAGGTCCAGACGGCGATGTCGCTGGCTGCCGGCCGTGCGGGAATCGAGGCGCACCACGGGACGCATGGGCTGCGCAGGATGGTGGCCACGAACATGGCCAATGCGGGGATCGACGCGAAGACTGTCGCGGACGTGCTGGGGCACGAGCGCGTGGACACGACGATGGGATACGTGAAGGTCAGCACGGAGAACCTCCGCAGGGCTGCGGCGCCGTGGCCCGGAGAGGGGCTGCGATGAGCGGGATCGAGGAGATGGCCAGCAGATACATAGAGACCAAGCAGGCGCTCGGGTTCGACTTCGCCGGAGAGGCCCAGAGGCTGCGCGCCTTCGCGGCCTTCCTCGGCGGCGGCGATGCGACCGAGGGGTCGGCGCTCGCCTGGGCATGCAGCGGCGCCGGCCATCCGAGGTCGTACCAGGCACAGCGGTACGAGACGGTCAGGCGCTTCTCGGGATTCGCCCATGCGCTCGACCCTGCCTTTCCCGCAATGCGGCCCGGGCTCCTCGGACGCACATCCGACCGGGTCGTCCCGTACATCTACAGCGAGGAGGATGTCTGCCTGCTCATGCGCGCTGCGCTCTCGGAAGGCTCGCCAGACGGCCTCAGGGGCAGGGGCCTCTCGTTCCCGATCGGGCTCATGTGGTCATGCGGGCTCCGCATAGGCGAGGCGCTCGGTCTCGAGGATGCCGACTTCGATGCGCATGCCGGGACCCTTGCTGTAAGGGATTCCAAGTTCGGATCGTCCAGGACGATCCCGGTATCGCCGGGCACCGCAGAGCGCATCGCAGGATACGTCGAGGGGCGCAGCGGGAAGGCAGGCGGCAGGGCTCCGGCCCGGATGATCGTCTCGGCCGGCGGAAGGCCGCTCAGCAGGGACTCTGCGGAAGGCATGTTCTCGGAGATCCGCTGGACGCTCATCGGGAGGGGCGGGGCCTTCTCAGGAAGGAGGCCGCGCCTGCACGACCTGCGCCATTCGTTCTGCGTGTCGACCCTGCTGCGCTGGCATGCGGAAGGCGAGGATGTGAACGCGATGATGCCCTGCCTCTCGGCCTATGTCGGGCACCGCAGGCTCTCGGATACCTACTGGTATCTGACAGGCGTCCCCGAGCTCATGGCAGTGGCGGCAGACTCGTTCCGCCGCGCGATGCGGATGGAGGCGGACCGGGCATGAAGGACATCCTCCCACAGCTCCTGAAGGGGTTCTTCCTCCAGTGGATGGCTGCCGGAAGGCAGCTCTCGCCGGAGACCGTCGCCTCCTACCGCGATGCGTTCTCGCTCATGCCCAGATGGTTCCGCGACGAGAGGGGCACAGATGCATCGGAGGTGGGCATGGACGACCTCACGGCAGAGAACGTCGAGGAATTCCTGCTGTACCTCGCCGAGAGGCGCGGCAATTCGGCGCAGACCGTGAACTGCAGGCTCGCGGCCATAAAGGCGTTCTGCTCATATGCGGCATACAGGGCTCCGGAGCGGCTTGCCGAGATGAAGCGGATCTCGGACATCCCCCGCCGCACGGAGAAGAGGCGCGAGGTCGGCTATCTGACGCAGGAGGAGGTCGGCTGGCTCCTCGATGCATGCGATGCCGCCTCGCGGCGCGGGCAGGAGGACCATCTCCTGCTGTCGCTGCTCTTCAGCACGGGAGCGAGGATAAGCGAGGCCGTCGCCCTCAGGATGCGCAGCTTCGAGAGGCGCGGGGGCAGGCTCTCGGTGCATCTTGCGGGAAAGGGGCGCAAGGAGCGCACGCTGCCCCTTTGGCCAGAGGTTGCCGGCGAGGTCACGGCATTCGCCGAGGAGAGGCAGCTCGGAGCCGACGACTTCGTCTTCCCCGGGAGGAATGTCGAGCATCCGAGCAGGTCGGGCGCAAGGTCGCGGATCGATGCAGCCGTTCGCCGGGCGTCGGAGCTCCATCCTGCCCTCGCCGGAAAGCGGATCACGCCCCACGTGTTCCGCCATTCCTGCGCGATGGCCATGCTGGAATCCGGAGTCGACCTCTCGACGATCGCCATATGGCTGGGGCATGAGAGCGTGCAGACGACGCACAGATACATGGTCGCAAGCATGTCCAGGAAGGAAGATGCGCTGGCGAGGGTGCATCCGGACAGCCGGCAGGAATCCGGCTGCAGGCGCTACAGAGCCCAGGGGGACATCCTCAGCTTCCTCGAATCCCTGTAGCGCGATGCATTATGTGCTGGGCGCCGGATGGCCGGGCCCCTCCGCCTGCCGTCCGGCACCCACTCGGCACATAATCGCATCCAGCGCATTAGAGGGCTTCTTCGGGAGGCTGGAGACAGAGCTCTTCCACGGCTGCGACTGGACCGGGGTTACACTCGAGGAGTTCATGGGGATGCTCGACGCCTACCTCAGATGGTACAGGGATGTCAGGACAAAGGGCGACCTGGACTGCAGGAGCCCCATGCAGTACCGCAGGGACTTGGGCCTGCTGGCAGCGTAGGATGGATTCGGTCCAGGATCACCACCGCAGTCCCGTTCGGACAAGGCAAACGCTCATGTAATGTCTCGCTTGCTGCGCTTCAGCTGCGACTCTCTTCGGAGGCTGCGATAGCGTTGACCTACATCTGGGGATGCTTTATTATTTAGCCATTGAGACGCTCACACGTTCGATTCGAGCTGTGGGCAGGAGAGCCGTCAGGTGCCGGAGGCACTTGGCGGTTTCTCTGTATATAGGGAGGTGGTGTAGTATGTCGCGCGAAAATCCCAAGCCTTTCAAGACTATCGACGAACAGGTCGAAATCTTGCGGTCACGTGGGCTTGGCATCAGCGATCAGAATCGCGCAGCTGCCTTCCTCCTGCGCGAAAACTACTATGCTGTCGTGAATGGCTACAAGGATGCCTTTCTTGACCTTGAAGCCTCCAACCTTGCTGGTGAGGACCGTTATCGTGATGGATCTACCTTCGACGCCTTGAGCCGTGTGTTCATCTTCGACAAGGAGCTGCGCGACGTCACCATGGCAATACTTCTCGAGGCCGAAGCTGCCATGCGCACAGCAACCGTTTACGCCTTCTGCTCGGTACATGGCGGGCCAGATGACTACCTGGATCCTGCATGCTACTGCTCCAAGTCCGATTACAGACCAGAATGGCGGTACACCAAAGGGCTCATTCGACTTCTTTCGACTCTGCAGGGGGTACGTGACAACCGACCTCACAAAGCCTACATTGCCCACTACGATAAAAACTATCACGTCGTTCCTTTGTGGGTGGCTTCTAAGTGTCTCACGTTCGGGATAATGTCGGCTTTCTTCGACTTCCAAGAGCAGTCTGTGAAGACTCGCACCTGCGTGGCGCTGGCACGTGCCCTGGGACGTCCGGTGGTCAAGCAGCGGGCACTCGAATATGCCTACCACACCCTACCTGAGTTCAGAAACGTCTGTGCTCACGGGGAGAGGTTGTATTGTGCCCGAGCTGGTAAGAACATCGATAAGGGCTTTGGAGAACTGCTGCGCGCTATGAGTACCGTGGTTCCTGCCGAGCGCCTTTCATCTTATGCTTGTGAGGTGCTGGCGCTTCTGCGTGAAGTGGGTGCAGCTGATGCCGGCCTCGAAGAATCGCTTCTGCAAGGCATGCGCCTGACCGAGCATGATTTTGAGACAATGATTCTTTAAATCAGCGTGAAGAAAACTTGATTTATCAAGGAAGCGAGACCGATGGTATCCAGACCCGCTCAGTGCTCTTCCGGCGGATGAGTGGCGCATATGGATATGGGGATGTTTCGTGTAGCATCTGCTGAGGGGAAGGGAGGAGACAACCCCTCGGGTGAGCTATCCGGCTATGCGCAGGAGCGAACACGCGAACAGGAGTTGAGCTGGAAGCTGGACGCGCTTGCGGCGATTGGGATAGCAGACAAGAGTATCCTCCAACGTGCTAGCGGCATACCGAAGCTATTTATCAGAGCAGTTAGATGCTCCGTGCAGAGTCATCTAAGACCGCCTGGTGCTTAACAATGGCAATGCACCTCCATAGACTGTGACCTCAAACATTTCGGCTGCAACGTATTGCCACTTGGGGCAGCTCATAGGCTTGCCCCCAATTGTTGCAGGAGAAGATGCTGCATCCTAATGACAGCGGACTTGATTGAAGAGGATGATTGGCCAGGCAGGGCCTGCATATGCCCACCGTTCTCAGACAGCTTCAAGCCAGCTTGTCAGATCATCTGCCCAGGCCTTGTCATGCGTCTCCAATGCATTGGCGAGCTGCATTGTTTGCTGCCGTATGGCCTCCGATATCTTCTGGGGAAGGGCGGGATGCTTTTTCAGGATCTCCTCCGGCATGGCAATCTCTTCTAGAGAGAGCCAACACGATATAGAAGAGCTGCGCGAGATCGAGCATGCTGTGGCTAAATGCATTGAGGAGAATGGAAAGGCAGATGACGGCCCAGAGCGCGATGCACACGAGCCTGGCTATCCGCATCTTGCGAATAGAGAAGCTGCCGATCTTCGTAAGCATCCCTCGGAATTCTTCGTAGCTGAACTCGACCTTGTATTCGATATCCATGGCGCTCCTGCATTTTGAGGATGGGTCCATGTTCAGCTTATGGGGACCAGGTCAGCGCAGCGTACGGTAAGAGCAGACTCCTGCTTTGGATGATGCTCCTGCAATCAGCGCTCTCTGCAGTCCCGCTGCTCCTTCTTGGCAAGCATGATTTCGAGGATCTCACGGTCGACATCTTTCATGCCGTTGTGGGCGATGCGGGCCATGTTCTCGATGCTCTGCTCTGGTGTGACGTCGCATATGCCATCGCTTGCACGAAGTGCCGAGCCTGCGCATGCCATCTTCGCAGATAGATAGGCCGCATTCGTTGCCATTGCCAGTTTCATTGCGCAGCCGCATTTTCCGCCGTCGCAGATCATGCCGGCGATGGTGCCCGTCATGTTGCGGATGGCAAAGCCCATCTCATCGGTACTGCCGCCCCAGAGCTTCACGAGCGCAGCGGAAGCTGCAGTGGAGGCAGCGGCTGCACAGGTGCAGACAGCCGAAAGCTTGCCTATTCTCGCATTGATGTAGCTGTTGAGCAGATGTCCGAAGGCAAGGGAGCGTGCCAGGCTGGTGCGGTCGGATCCTGCATGCTCTGCGGCAATGGTGAGCGGAAGCGTGAGGGCAAGGCCCTTGCTGCCGGCACCGGCACTGCTCGAGACCGTGCAGGGTGCGCCATCGAGCCTCGACTCGATGGCAGAGCCGACGGCACGCATCATCTCGTCTGCCTCTCCGACAAATGTGGTCTTGGAGAGGGCGGAGGCGATGCCGACAGGGCTTGGATGCTCCTCGGCGTAGGCGGCCACTTGACTGTTGATTTCTGCAGCATCGACGAGCCAGTCGATGTCTGCCGGGTCCATGCGGTCTGCGAGCCCGCTTATCTCGGCTATGGTCATGTCTTCAAGCGAAGCTGTGAGGTTTGGCTTTTCGCTCTTCGCTTCTGCATCCTTCTCGAAGCAGGTCTTCCCGTCGCGTGTGACCTCGACGATATTCGTGTGTGCTCCTTCGATCAGGGCTTCTGCTGTCTCTTCGCCGGATGCTATCGTGCAGCGAGCATAGATGCTGCTCTTATCTGTGTCGACCTTTACTTCTACCTTGCCTGATTCCACGAGCGCATGGGCTGCCTTCACGATTTCGGACGTGATGCCAGAGAAGATCTGAAGGCCATGCTCGGTTGTGCCGATGAGGGCGCCCAGGGCTGCGGCATAGGGCATGCCGACAGCATCGAAGCCAGGAATCGCGACAGACATGCCGTTCTTGTAGAGGCCGGGGTTGACGGTGAGGGAGATATGTTCTGGCGCGCCTTCGAGCGTGGCTGCTGCCGCTGCAGCAGCAAGTGCGGCACAGGCAGGCTCGGTGCAGCCAAGAGAAGGGGCGACCGTCTCGTGCAGGAATGAGAGAGCCTCATCTGTGTCCATCATGAGCAGATTCTTCCTCTCTGTGGCTGGCCTGCCAGTCTCTGCTGTCTCGTGGTTTCAGGCTCCATCATTCTACCGAGTCTCTTTTTCCATTTCCGCACAGAGCTTCAAGGCATGGCTGCCGTGAACATGTGATGTGCGGCCTGTGAGGTCGCAATTCTTGCATGACAGGGATGATATTTTGGGGTATCACACAAGCCAATGAAGAGGTGCCTTATGGCACGCAGGCAGAGGAGAGTTCCATGGCAGATACCATCATCGATTTTGCGGATGCAAAGATCCGCGCCCATGACCATATCGTCCGCGGCACGGCAGCAGACGGGCAGCTCCGTGCCTTCGCTATCACCGGACGCGAGACCGTGCAGGCAGCAAGCGACCATCACCATACGAGCAACGTCGTGACAGCAGCGCTCGGACGTCTCATGATGGCAGCACAGATGATCGGCGCAATGTCGAAGGTGGACGACGAGCTCGTGACGCTGAGCATACGCGGCGATGGCCCGGTCGGCGGCCTTACGGTCACCGCGAACAACAGGGGGCAGGTCAAGGGATTCGCGAACCATCCGAATGTCTGGCTCCCGCTGAGGGAAGACGGCCATCTCGATGTCGGACGTTCGCTTGCGCCCGGCACGCTTTCCGTCGTGCATGACATACCGGGGATGGACCCCTATTCGAGCACGGTCGGCCTTGTCACAGGGGAGATTGCAGACGATCTCACGTACTACTTCGCCGTGAGCGAGCAGATCCCCACGACGCTCGGCGTCGGTGTCCTTGTGGATACGGACTTCTCCGTGCGCCAGGCGGGCGGCTTCCTTATCCAGGCAATGCCGGGCTGCTACGACTATGTGCTTGAGGACCTCGAGAGCAATATGCGTGGCGTGAAGTCGGTCACGGACATGCTCGAGAGCGGCATGAGCCCCACTGACATGCTTGACCATCTGCTGCGTGGCATGGACTTCCAGGAGCTTTCTGTCATGCCTGCCGAGTTCCACTGCGGCTGCGACCGCTCGAGCGCAGCCCGGTGCGTGATGGCTTTGGGGGAGCATGAGATGCGTGACATGATTGCGAAGGGCGAGCCTGCCGATGTCCACTGCCACTTCTGCGGCGCGAACTACATCTTCGCTCCTGAAGAGCTCGAAGAGATGCTCGGATAGAGCTGCCTGCCTTAGATAGAACAGATGCGACCCGGCGAAGTGCTCTCTTGCGAAACGCTAAGCTGTATTTCGTCGGGCGCTGGACCGCGGAGCGCTCTGTCATGCTTCTATAGCATGCGCCGGCGACGTTTATGCAAAGTTTCTCAGGTGATTGAAGTTGATACAGAGCGGATTGATGCGTGCTGCGACATCATGCAGCCTGCCATCCGCAGTGAACAATACAGTATCGCTATCTATGAGCGAGAGTAGCGAGCAGTCCGCAATCCCGAGCCAAAGATATTCATCTCGATCTGCAATGGTCCTGCTTGGAACATATTCTTCGATGCTCACTTCAGGACTTGCCTGGAGAAACAATCTGAGCCATGTCTTCTCGGCTTCATCGCCTTTGTCAGGCATAAGATCGGAACATTCGGTGACCACATTCGGCGTCACGACCATCTGGCTGAACCGTGCAATAACCGAATGCACTATATCGATGTCTTCCGGCATGTAGGCACGTACCCTGCGCTTTCTGCCAAGCGCATTGCGATCGATTGTGCCGTAGGCAAGCAGCACAAGCATATTCGCATCGAGCACGACTCTTCTTGGTCTATTTATCACCATATGAAACGACTTTTCCGGATACGTCGTCGATGCAAACTGTCTTGAACGTGCGGTTGTCTCGGGGAGGCTGCAGGGCTGCGGAAAGGCCTGCCAGAGGAGAAGCGCTTGCCTGGTCCCACTTGCGAGCAAATCCAACAGTGATATCCCAGAGCTTGTGCTCGTCGTCGTAGCGGGTGCCTTCGATAGCAAACCGAATGTCCCGGAGAACCTTGTCCTGGTCTGTTTCTCCCTGTTCGTCTGCTGCCATGCCTTCCAAATTGGCTACATAGGCGGCAGCGATCTTGACGGCTTCTTTCACGTCCATGCTGTCTTCCCTCCTTGCTGGCGAATGAAGCGAGTTGTTTTGAATTATAAGATGCCGGACCGACAGGATTGAAGGGCTGCGTGCCTGTTCTAGGTCTCTGGTTTTAGGAGCATGTACCGTACCGTGCGACTTGATCGCGAAGGTCGGGTCTGCCGATGTCCACTGCCACTTCTGCGGCGCAAACTATGTCTTCGCACCTGAAGAGCTCGAAGAGATGCTTGGATAGGTCTGCTGCACCCAGAAAAGCCGAGTGCCGCCCTGCAGTCCGCGGGTCGGCACTCTTTCATTGCAGGGAAACGATTGTCTCTACAGCTTGTGGTGCAGCTTCAGCTCCTCGATGAGCATCTTGTCGCGCCATTCTGCCAGGGTCTCAGGGGTGTTGCCGACCTCTGCAGGACGATGTGCCAGCTCCTCGTCGACACCCTTCTGCGCGATGTCTGCCCACTCGGCAGGGAACTCCTTCCAGTCTGCCATGTCCTGGAGCCAGAGCGTCGTCGAGTCATGCAGATGGTTCATGAGGCCAGAGACGCCGCCTGCACCTCCTCCGAGCTCGAAGACTAGCGACGGTCCCATGATGCCCCAGCGGATGCCTGGACCGAACGTGACGGCCTTGTCTGCATCCTCGACGGTGCAGACACCGGACATGACAAGGTTCGCGACCTCGCGGTAGAGGGCCATCTGGAGACGGTTGCAGATGAAGCCGAGCGCTTCCTTCTTGAGCACGACGGGCTCCATGCCGAGCTTCTGGTAGAAGGCCTTGGCGCATTCTACGGTCTCTTCCGATGTCTTCTCACCGCGGGTGATCTCGACGAGCGGGATGAGATGGGGCGGATTGTAGGGGTGTCCGCCGCAGAAGCGCTCGGGGTGCTTCGCATTCTTGGCAATCTCTGTCACAAGCAGGCCTGAGGTGGAGCTTGCGATGATGGCATCAGGGGCGGCCGCGGCCTCGATCTCGTCCACGATCTGCCACTTGACGTCGTAGTGCTCAGCCGAGCTCTCCTGGATGAACTGGGCCTCCTTCACGGCTTCTGCGATGGATGTCGTGTAGTGGATGCGCCCCGCAACCTCCTTTGCCTCATCCTCGGTGTAGACGCCGTTCTTCACGAGCGAGGAGAGGCTCTCCTCGACGCGGCCCTTAGCACGGGCGCTCGACTCTTCGGTCCTGTTCTGTGCCCAGACCTCGAGCCCTACCATTGCGAACTTGAGCGCATAGCTGTAGCCGATGACGCCTGCACAGACCGATGCGGCACATTTGATGTCTTCTGCCTTCATGAAGCCCCTTTCTTCTGCCGTTTGCTGCTGCCTGAAGTATAGGTCCGGGCCAGTCAGCAGAGGCAGGGATTGCTGTATGGCTTCAGGAGCGGAAAGATTCGGGAATGCGCGGCAGTGCGGCAAAGCATGCAGCAGGCGGCATCTCTGCTTTCGGCCTAGAATCAGCTCAGAGACAGGAGGCTCCGAGATGAAGACTGGCACAAGGAACGCAGGATGGACGATTTCGAGGAGAGGCTTTGTCGAGGCTTCAGGCCTCTTGGCAGGCACGGCCCTCATCTCTGCCTGCTCAGCTGCAGGTGGTACATCTTCCGATTCCGGAGTCTCAGTCGAGGAAGATGCAGCAGCGGATGCAGGCGTGGGCACAGAGAGCGGCGATGATTCTGCTTTCGATGCGCATGGCTTTGCCGAGCGCAGCATCGAAGATGCCGATCTGATGACGAAGGCGGTGCATGCCGATATCCAGCCGGTGCCGGAGAGCTATTTCGAGGACTGCGACCATCCAGGAACCATCGAGGCCTTCGAGTATGAGACTCAGACCTACGGGGATGACGGGGCAGGGGATGGCAAGACGTTCACGAAGACCTGCAATGTCTATCTGCCCTATGGCTACAGTGCAAGCGGCAATAAGCCCTTCGATATCCTCTATCTCCAGCATGGAGCAGGCGGGGATGAGAGCTCGTGGCTTGGCGAGCCCCATACGTCTGGTTCGGATGCAAAGAGGATCCTGGACCATCTGATGGCAGACGGGCTCGTGCGGCCGACCATCGTCGTGACGCCTTCCATCCCTGAGGGGAATGACCATTGGGCATCAGAGTTCACGTCCTACATCTATGAGCTTGGCCGAGATCTCATGCCGGCAGTCGAGACGCACTACCGCACGTTTGCCGCAACGGCAGACGATGCAGGCTTTGCGGCATCGCGCGAGCGCCGCCACTTCGGCGGCTTCTCCATGGGAGCCTACGAGACGTGGTATGTGCTCATCCACTACCTGCCCTGGTTCAAGTACTACCTGCCGCTCTGCGGCAACATGAGGTACGAATCGACCGACGATGAGTGCATCGCGCAGGCAGACTCCGTGGCTGATGCTGCTGTGGCATCGGGGATGCCGAAGGAGGACTATCTCGTCTTTGCAGCAGATGGCACAGCCGATATCACGTACGAGAACATGAGCGTGATGGTCGACCGCCTGAAGGAGCGCACCGATGCCTTCAGCACGAGCGATGATGGCTTTGCGGATGCAGATGGCACGCTTGCCGCGAACCTCGTCTATCTCGTGGTGGATGGCTACGAGCATTCGCAGACGAGCGCCCAGGAATACCTCTATGACGGGATGAGGCAGCTCGATGCGCCGCAGGGATAGCCTGTTTCCTGCCTTTTAGGCCTTTGCTGGCTTCGGCTCTTCTGCAGGACGGTTCACGATGATGATGCCGGCACTCACGAGGACAAGCGAGATGATGGCTGTCGCAGGGTCGAGGACGCTGCCTTCGTTCAGCAGGAGCGCCGAGAGGATGACGCCGAAGACCGGGTTCATGAAGCCGAAGACGGCGACACGCGAGAGCGGGTTGCAGGCAAGGGCGACAGACCAGAGCGAGTAGGCGGCAGCAGAGATGAAGGCCAGATAGAGGAGCAGAAGGTTCGAGGCGACAGGATCCGATGCAGGAGCAGGCGCGACGTGTCCGCCTGCCACCGCGCCGACAATGAGCATCACGAGGCCGCCGAAGACGAACTGCCAGGCACTCAGGAGCACAGGATCGTGCTCCTCAGAGAAGCGCTTTGCAAGGTTGCTCGAGGTGGCGGCAGCGATCGTCGAGGCAAGGACGAGGCCTTCGCCTGCGAGCGTGAATGTGAAGCCGGCACCGGTCTGTCCGGCGAGGTCGACCAGGGCGACGCCGGCAAAGCCGACGATGCAGCCCAGAACCTTTCTCGTCGTGAGGCGCTCGTTTCTGAAGACAAGCGCTGCCAGAAGGACAGAGAAGAATGTGTTTGTGGCCTCGATGATGGAGCTCGTGACGCCTGTGGCATGCGCAAGGCCCACATAGAAGAAGAGGTACTGGAGGATCGTCTGGAAGAGCGACAGGATGCCAATGACCTTGAGGTCGCGCTTCTCGGGCAGGAACGGCTTGTGTCTTGCAATCGAGAGGGCGGCCACGACGAGGAGCCCTGCGAGCGTGAAGCGCACGCCTGCAAACATGATGATCGAGGCGGTATCGGAGGCGGCGATGCCGAAGAAGGCATAGCCTATCTTCACGCAGGGAAAGGCCGATCCCCAGAGGAAGCAGGCAATGAGGCAGGCTGCAAGCATGCCTGCCCAGGAACCGAATATCTTCTGCGTCTTGGGGCTCACGGCCGCCTTCTGGGATGTCTCTGCCATCGTGTATCTGCTGCTTTCTGGAAAATCGTGCCATCTGCCGAATGGAAAGTGTAGCTGATGGGTGGCAGATATCGGGGCTTGCCTGGCAAGACCCAGAGAGTGCGCAGATAGCAGGTGATGGCTGGCTCCTGTCTTCTGAGGGATGCCTTCTGGCATGTGGGAGCTGCTTGTTGCAGGCTTTTCCCGTCGGGATTTCCTGCTTGTTTCCGAAGATTGCGCGCTCGCAAAACCACTGTTTCAAGATGCCGAGAGGTCCCTTTTTTACAATACCCGCCTTCTGACCTGCCGTATTACAGTCTCAAGCCTTGAGGAGGCCTCCAGGGAGGGCCTCAGAGAGGCGAAAAGAGCAAGTGCAATGCAGAAGGGTCCAAGACCTTCTGCATACAGAACCAGGGAGGGGACCATGGGAACGCGCATTGCTGAACATCCGATACTTGGCGTGCCCGAGAAGGGAAAGCTCGTGAGCTTCACCTATGACGGGAAGACGCTCCAGGGCTATGAGGGGGAGCCGGTCGCTATGGCTCTCAAGGCAGCGGGCGTGATGGTGCACCGCTATACGGCCAAGAAGCACCAGCCCCGCGGCATCTTCTGCGCTATCGGCCGCTGCACGGACTGCGTGATGGTCGTCGACGGCGTTCCCAACGTGAGGACCTGCATGACGCCTCTGGTGGAAGGCATGAAGGTCGAGACCCAGTACGGCGTCACGGATGTCCCCTTCGATGAGACGGACGGAAAGGAAGGCGGTGCGGCATGAAGCGCTACGATCTGATCGTGGTCGGTGCCGGCCCCGCCGGCATGTCCGCTGCCATCGAGGCGGCAAAGCACGACGTCTCCGTCGTCGTCTTCGACGAGAACGCTCGCCCGGGCGGCCAGCTCTTCAAGCAGATCCACAAGTTCTTCGGCTCGAAGGAGCACCGCGCCAAGGTCCGTGGCTTCGTTATCGGCCAGGAGCTCCTCGATGAGGCGGCAAAGCTCGGCGTCGAGGTCGAGCTTGACTCTACCGTCATCGGCCTCTACCAGGACAAGGAGATCGTCGTCCGCCAGGGCTCTGAGGTCAACCACTACAAGGGCGATGCAATCGTCGTCGCCACGGGCGCAGCCGAGAACATGGTCACGTTCGAGGGCTGGACGCTTCCTGGTGTCATCGGCGCCGGCGCTGCCCAGACGATGATGAACCTGCACGGCGTAAAGCCGGGCGAGCATGTCCTCATGCTCGGCACCGGCAATGTCGGCCTCGTCGTCAGCTACCAGCTCAAGCAGGCAGGCTGCGACGTCGTGGCGCTCGTCGATGCAGCTCCCCATGTCGGCGGCTACGGCGTGCATGCCGCAAAGGTCGCCCGCACGGGCGTCCCGTTCTACCTCTCCCACACGATCAAGCGTGCCGAGGGCACGGACCACGTGACCGGCGTCACGATTGCCGAGGTCGACTCGCACTTCCAGTTCATCCCTGGCACCGAGAAGCATTTCGACGTCGATACGATCTGCGTCGCTGTCGGCCTCTCCCCGATGTCGCAGCTCTTCAAGATGGACGGCTGCAACGTCGTGGATGACAGGAAGCGCGGCGGCCAGGTTCCGGTCGTGGACGACCTCGGCGAGACGTCCATCCCCGGCATCTTCGCCGCAGGCGATGTCTCGGGCATCGAGGAAGCATCCTCTGCCATGATCGAAGGCAGAATCGCTGGACTTGCTGCCGCCTCCTACCTCGGCTACATCTCCGAGGACGAGATGGAAGAGGGCGTTGCCGCCAACGAGAAGGCGCTCGATGGCCTGCGCCAGGGCATGTTCGCCCCGAAGAACCGCGGCAAGAAGATTGAGGAGACCGAAGAGGGCATCCCCGTCTCGAAGAGCCTCCTGCTTCACGGCTATGTGGCAGACGACGAGATCGAGCGCTTCCCGGGCGTCACGCACCGTGTCGGCATCCATCCTGTCATCGAGTGCACGCAGAACATCCCGTGCAACCCCTGCCAGGACGTCTGCCCGAAGCACTGCATCAAGGTCGGCGACCACATCACCGCACTGCCGCAGCTTGAGCCGGATGCTTCCTGCATCGGATGCGGACTCTGCGTCGCGTCCTGCCCGGGCCAGGCCATCTTCCTCGTGAACGAGGAGACGGAGCCGGGATATGCCGAGGTCACGTTCCCCTATGAGTTCCTGCCGCTGCCTGCGAAAGGCCAGAAGGGCATGGCGCTCGGACGTTCCGGCGAGCCGGTCTGCGAGGCGGAAGTCACGGGCGTCAAGCGCACGAAGGCCTTCGACCATACCGCGATCGTCACGGTCAAGGTGCCGCAGGACATGGCCATGAAGGCACGTTTCTTCAAGGCAGCAGATGCTGTCGCAGAAGCTTGAGGGGGAGTGTTCCAGATGAAGGATATCAACGACCGCACAAGGGACCTCGGCCCCTTCGAGCCGAAGCCGGGAGATGACATGATCGTCTGCCGCTGCGAGGAAGTCACGCAGGGCGAGATCAGGCAGGCTGTGCATGCAGGCCTCTTCACGATTGCAGAGATCAGAAGGTATCTGCGCTGCGGCATGGGGCTCTGCCAGGGACAGACCTGCGCACGTCTCGTGAAGGGCATCGTTGCCCGGGAGCTCGCTGTCTCGCCTGACGAGCTCGAGCCTGCAAGCTCGCGTGCTCCCATGCGTCCGATCGAGATGAGCGTATTCGCGAAGGAAGGTGGAAGGGATGGCGAGTGAGATGGCAAAGGGAACGACGGCCGACATCCCCGAGCGCACGGCTGACGTGATCGTCGTCGGTGCTGGCATCATCGGCTGTGCGACAGCATACTATCTGGCAAAGAAAGGCACCTCCGTCATCGTGCTCGAGGCCTCTGACATCATCGGCAATGGCGGATCGACGAGGAATGGCGGCGGTGTCCGCCAGTCCGGCCGCGACCCGCGCGAGCTTCCGCTTGCGATGTATGCCGTGAAGCATCTCTGGCCGACCCTTTCCGAGGAGCTCGGTGCCGATGTCGAGTACTGCCAGGGCGGAAACCTCCGTCTCGGCAAGACCGACCGCCACATCAAGATTCTCGAGGGCCTGCGCGACAAGGCCGTGGCCCAGGGCCTCGACATGCGCATGATCTCGGGAGACGAGGTCCGGGCCATCAACCCATACCTCTCCGACGAGGTCATAGGCGCCTCCTGGTGCCCGACGGATGGCCATGCAAACCCCCTGAAGGCCACCTATGCCTACTACATGGCAGCGCGCCGCCTCGGCGTGCGCTTCTACACCGGCATGCCGGTCACGGAGCTCAGGAAGGTGCACGGCGCTGTCCGCAAGGTCGTCTGCCCCGAAGCCACGTTCGAGGCCGACCGCGTGATCGTCTGCGCAGGCTATGCCTCCCGCAAGATCCTCGGCACCGTCGGCATCGATGTGCCGATGTCGAATGTCCTCATCGAGGCGCTTGTGACCGAGATGGAGCCGAAGATGTTCCCACAGATGCTCGGCACAGCTGACGCCGACTTCTACGGACACCAGACGAAGCACGGCTCGTTCGTCTTCGGTGGCGACTCCGGCTTCGAGGATGTGAACAAGGACAACGGCCACGATGCGACGTCGTCCATCACGGCTCCTGCCATCTGCCGCGGCATCCTGCGCTACATCCCGAAGCTCGCCGATGCAAAGATCGTGCGCACCTGGGGCGGCTACGAGGACGTCTGCATCGACGGCGTGCCCGTGCTCGGTGCCATTGACGAAGTGCCGGGTCTTGTTGTCGGCTGCGCCTTCACAGGACACGGCTTCGGCATCTCCCCGATTGTCGGCACGCTTCTCTCCGAGGTCGCACGCGATGAGAAGACGACGCTCGACATCTCGGCCTTCCGCTACGACCGCTTCCATGCCCGTGCCTAGACGGCAGGTATTTCCAGCTTTCACGTGCGGTGCTGCCGCCTGACAGAAAGGACCATTCCATGGATACCCGCATCGATTTCCTGTACCTCAGCGAGCCTGACATGATCAAGGCAGGTGTGAAGAACATGCCTGCCTGCGTTGACTGCATGGAGGAGCTCCTCGTCACGCTTGCCAAGGGCGACTACGTGATGGGCGGCGAGAACCATAACTCGCACGGCACGATGATCATGTTCCCGGACGACCCGAAGTTCCCGGGCATGCCGAAAAACGGCGAGGATAGAAGGTTCATGGCAATGCCTGCCTACCTCGGCGGCCGCTGGCAGATGGCGGGCATGAAGTGGTACGGCTCCAACATGGAGAACAAGGCCAAGGGCCTGCCGCGCTCCATCCTCATGATGATGCTGAACGACAAGGATACCGGCGCCCCTCTTGCCCTCATGTCCGCAAACCTCCTCTCCGCCTATCGTACGGGCGGCATCCCCGGTGTCGGCGCCCGCTATCTGGCACCGAAGGATGCCAGAATCGCCGCTATCGTCGGCCCTGGCGTCATGGGCAAGACCTCTGCTGCTGCCTTCGTGGCAGCCTGCCCTACGCTCGACACGATCCGCATCAAGGGCCGTGGCAAGCGCTCGCTTGACTCCTTCGTCTCCTTCGTGAAGGAAGAGCTTCCGAGCATCAAGACGATCGAGGTCGCCGATACGATCGAGGAGGCCGTGAAGGACGCCGACATCGTCTCGTTCACGACGACTGTCGCAGACGACATCTCCACCTTCCCGAAGGTCGAGGGCTCCTGGATCAAACCGGGCGCGCTCGTGTCCATGCCCTCGGCTGCCCTCTTTGACGAGGAGTTCCTTCTCAAGAGCCGCCTCGTCGTCGACAACATGGGCCTCTACGACGCATGGGAAGAGGAGTATCCGTATCCGACCTACCCAAAGATGGGCATTATCGGCTGCGCCTTCACTGACCTTGCGCATGAGGGCAAGATCGAGCGCTCCTCGATCGTGAACATTGCCGACGTTATCACTGGCAAGGTGCCGGGCCGTGTGAGCGAGGACCAGACGATTGTCTACTCTGTCGGCGGCATGCCGGTCGAGGATATCGCCTGGGGCGGCGATGTCTACCGCAAGGCCAAAGAGCTCGGCATCGGCGTGAAGCTCAACCTCTGGGACAAGCCGGAGATGTTCTGATGGTCTGCGGGGGCGGCAATCGAAACGGTCGGGCAACAGGCCTGTAACCGCCCCCGCAAATCCCTGCAAAGCGCGGCTTGTACCTTTGAGGCAATGGGGAAAGCCGCGCCAACAGGGAGACGCTGCTTTCCGACACGTTGTGGGAGGCAGCAATGGCCGGAAGTGCAAGGCGTGTATGCGGCGTGTCCAGTGGGACCGGTGCCGCAAAGCAGGAGACCGAAGGCACGCAGGAAGATGGTCCAGCACTCGAGAGGACGCATCAGCCCTATCTTCCGCTCGGTGTTCTCGACTACCACGAACAGAAGCTTGCCGGCAGCAGCGCCTCGCTCGTCTATGCCTTCTCTACCGGATCTGAGGCGGCGCATTCGTGGGCCGTTCCGGATGGCTGCGTCGACCTTTCCTTCGGCATCGGTTCTTCCGATATCGTTGCTGTGATTGGCGGCACGGTCTCCTCTGCCCGTACCTGGGCCTTCGCGGAAGGGCGTTCCTGGGTGGGCTGCCGCTTCCGTTCAGGTGAGGCACCGCTTCCGAAGGGGCTCTCTCCTGAAGACCTCGTCGACGCCGATATCGTGCTCGACAAGGATGCTTCGGAGGGCAGGCTCGCAGACCTTCTCTTCGAGGCCCCGGACCAGAAGGCGCGCATGCAGGTGCTTGCCTCTGCCATCGTGACCTGGGAACAGGACGAAAGCATTCCTGCAGCAAAGCCTGGCACCTCCAAGGTGCGCGAGCTCGAGCGCTTCGCCCGCCACGAGATCCTGCGCACGGGCGGATCTGCTCCGATCTCCTCTGTTGCAGCAGCTGCAGGCGTCTCTCCGCACTATCTCAGGAAGGCGTTCGCCGAGGTGCACGGCTTCTCTCCGAAGCTCTATGCGCGCTTCGTGCGCTTCCAGCGTGCAATGGAGCTCATCTCAGGCGAGAAGGATATCCAGAACGCTCCCGAGATCGCCCTTGCCTGCGGCTATGCGGACCAGTCGCATCTCGTGCATGAGTTCAACGAGTTCGCCGGCATGACGCCAGGGCAGTTCCGCCTGACCGTCTCTCCGGCAGCCTAGACTCTTCCAGCCTGGCATCTCCAGGAATCCAATCAACCAACCTAAAAGCAGGGCACGGCGTGTCCCGGACAAGGGCGCTTCTGCGCCTGAAGGAGGCTTCAATGTCTGACGTATCGAAGATCGACATCATCACCGGCATGGAGAAGTTCGACGGGCTGCGCCGTACGCTCAGCAAGGCGCATGTGCGCGGCATGACCGTGATGCAGGTACTTGGCTGCGGCGTCGAGAAGGGCACGAAGGAATACGAGGTCGACGAGAACTACGAGATGGAGCTCCTGCCGAAGACCATGATCTCTGTCGTCGTGGAGACGAAGCGCGTGCCCGAGCTTGTCGACCTGATCGAGAAGGAGCTCTATACGGGCCACATCGGTGACGGCAAGATCTTTGTGAGCGACCTTGCACAGGTCGTGCGCGTCCGTACCGGCGATGAAGGCACTGACGCTATCTAGGAGGGAACATGGCTAACGACACGGACAAGCCGCTCGGGCTCAGGAATGTCGTCTCTGTCTCGATGGGCCTCATCGTCTCGATGAGCTGCCTCGTATCGCTTGGACAGGGCGCCGGCGAGGCGGGCCTCATGTTCATCCCGGCCATGCTCATCGCTCTCGTCCTGAACCTGTGCTCGGCTGCCTGCATGGCAGAGCTCAACAGTCTCATGCCCAATGCAACAGGCGGACTTGTGCAGTACACGCTTGCAGGACTCGGACCTCTTCCGACCCTTGTCACGATGGTCGGCGGCTACCTCGTCTGCAACATCCTCTGCGGCGGCGTCGAGGCTGCCATCTTCGGTTCCGTCATGGCAGAGACCCTGCCGATTCCGATTCCGGCTGCGCTCTGGCCGACGCTCGTCTCTGCTGTCATCGCGATCTGCGCTCTCATGGGTGTCGATGTCTTCGCGAAGCTCCAGGACTTCGTGTCTTACCTGCTTCTGATCTCGATGATCGTGATTGGCCTCATCGGCGCCTTCAAGCTCGGCACAGGCCAGATCGTCCAGCAGGAGGCTGCTGTCGCGACCGACCCCGCTTCGGTCATCGCCGCTGTCGGCACGGCATCCTGGCTCTTCGTCGGCGCCGAGTATGCAATCCCCATCTCGAAGGACGTGCGCAATGCAAAGCGCAACATCCCGCTTGGCATGGCGCTTTCGCTCTGCCTCATCTTCGTTATGGATTCCATTGTCGTTGTCGGCTTTTCGAACTACGTGCCCTGGGCAGGCCTTTCCGAGTCTGCCACGCCGCATCTGCTCTACGGCGAGGACCTTCTGGGCAGCTTCGGGAAGATCTGGATGTGCGTCGTCTCGGCGCTTGCCTTCACAGGGTCGCAGAACTCGACCGTGAACGGGCTTTCCCAGATCACGGACGGAATGACAAAGGTGAACATGATGCCGCACTTCTTCGCAAAGAAGAACAAGCATGGGGCACCGGCTGTGGCCATTCTCTTCGTCACGATTTCCATCTGCGTCATTGCCTTCTTCTCGGGCGATTCCTCCGATGCGATCTCGTTTCTGATCCTCGTCGTGACGGTGCTCTGGCTCGTGTCCTACATCTTTGCGGATATCGACGTGCTGGTCCTGAGGAAGCGCTTCCCGAAGGCACCGCGTGCCTTCAAGGTCCCGGGCGGCCCTCTCATTCCCGTCATTGGCATCCTGGGCACAATCTTCATGATTGCAAACATCTCGTCCGACCCGGACGAAGCCCTTGCAATCTGGCTGCTCTCGGCTGCCTGCTTCCTTGTGCTCGGCATCTACTCCTGGATCTGGATCAAGAAGAAGATGCACATGGCTCCGCTGAAGCCTGTCCCCATTCCTGAGGTCCTGGCAATGGAGAACGACCTCTACTACACGATCCGCCACAGGCGCGGCATCTGGAGATAGAGGAAGAACCAAGAAAGATTGAAGCCCCTTTCCGGACATTGCCGGGGAGGGGCTTCGTTCATGGGGGATGCCTCGATCTTGTTTGCAAGGTCCGAAGCTTCGTTTTGAGATGCCTGGTCAGCCTTGGGGCGGATGATAAGGAGAAGGGCGGAAAGCCCGATCACGATGCCAGGCGTGGCTCCCTGCATGAAATCGCCGAAGGGGCCGCCTGCAAAAAGGCCGATGCAGCCCATGATGCCGCAGACAACGCCGATGGTGCCGATGACTGCAAGTGCTTTCGAGATGCTTCTCCATGGTCATGCCTCCCCGGAATCACGTTTCCTGGCCAGGATGATGGCCTTGGCAGAGACAGCAAAAGAGACCACGTCGTAGCCATCCTGCTCGAGATTGTTCGCCCTCTGCTCGATTGCTTCTGCCATCCTGTCAGCATGGGGACTGCAGGGAATGACGAACGTCTTGTGCATAGGCGCTCCCATCATCTGAGACCTGTCCTGCCCTCAAGATAGCTGACCTGCTTATGCAGGGCATCTGCAGCGCGTAAGGATGCAGTAAGGCCAGGATGCAGGAGGGGAGAGGCGGCTGCCAGAGATGGCCTATGCCTCGTTTGCGGGGCGGACGATCTTCTCCAGGATCTCTTTGATGACCCCGTCATCGTTTGTCGATGCAGCCCTATAGTCTGCAACCCTGTCGAGGCCGTCGCGTGCATTTGCGACGCAGACGCCTACGCCTGCGGCATCCACCATGCCTGCATCGTTTGCAGCATCTCCCACGGCTATCGTCTCGGCAAGATCGATATGGAGGAGATTGGCGAGATTGCGAAGACCCTGGCCTTTGTCGACGCCTTCGGGATTGAACTCGAGATAGCGCCCCGAGCTGAAGGTCGTCGAGGTGCCCTGCTTGAGCTCTACGGGCATCTCGCGCTCGATTCTCTGCAGTTCCTCTGTCCCGTCAGGGATGCAGTAGAGCATCTTTGCAATGGGCACATCCTCGAGGAAGTCGAGCGAGGCGGCATCTGTCGGCTCGATATCCATGTGGCCTGCAAGATAGTCCACTTCCTCAGGCTGGAGATTCCAGCCCCAGACCTTGCCCGATACCTCATAGACGTGCATGCTCACGCAGCCGAGCTTGATGCCGTACACATAGAGCGCTTCTGCCTTCTGGTGGGGAAGCGTGTGGTAGGAGAGAGGTTCTGCGTCTCCTATGCGGTTCAGGCATCCGCCGTTGTAGCTGATGAGATAGGAGCCTTCGAGGAGCTCGGGGGGAATCGCATGGAGGGATTCCATGACAGAGCCATAGGCTCTGCCCGATGCCGGGACGAAGAGGCAGCCAAGCTTCCTGAGCTCGCGTATTGCCTCGATATTCGTTTCCGGCACCTCATGGCCGGAATCGAGGAACGTCTCGTCCATATCGCTTGCCACAAGCCTGTACATGCGGGTATCCCTTCTGGCGCATTGCTGTCTTCCGTCCTCTATGCTACGCGGATTGGATGGCAGCAGATGGCAGGCCCGAGCAACTTTTTCTGCTCAATGGCCAAGACGTTGCTAGGGGGTGACGGTTTTCCAGGTCTGGGAGATGCCGGCTCTGCCTGCGCTAATCTGGCACATGTCCTGGCAAGCTCGGCAGGGAGGCTCTTCATGCGTATCAATACCGATCAGCGTGTGGTCATCGCTCTGGGCGGCAATGCCCTCGGAGATACGCCGGAAGAGCAGATGGCGCGCCTGCGCGCCATCACGCCGTCTCTTGTCGAGATGATCTCCCACGGCAACGAGATCATCATCACCCACGGCAATGGTCCCCAGATCGGCATGATCCAGGACACGTTCAGCTATGCCTCCGAGGCGGGCATGGCTCCTGCCATGGGGCTGCCTGAGTGCAGTGCCATGAGCCAGGGATATATCGGCTACCACCTCCAGCAGGCCCTTGGTGTCGCTATGCACAAGGCGTACAAGCGCTGGCATGTCGCGACCGTCGTGACACAGATGGAGGTCGATCCGGACGATCCTGCCTTCGTGCATCCGACCAAGCCGATCGGACCCTTCCTCACGAAGGAGCAGGCAGATGCGCTCAAAGCAAAGCATCCCGACATGTCCTTCATGGAGGACTCCGGGAGAGGCTGGAGAAGGGTCGTCGCCAGCCCCGAGCCGAAGAAGATCGTCGAGGCGCCAAGCATCCTGAACCTCCTCGACAATGAATTCATCCCTATCGCCTGCGGAGGCGGCGGCATCCCCGTCATACGCGACTACTCGGACAAGGGCGCCTACAAGGGCGTTGCTGCGGTGATCGACAAGGATATGGGCGCAGAGCTTCTGGCGGAGGACTGCTACGCCGAGCGGCTCATCCTGCTTACGGCGGTCGAGCATGCCTGCACCGGCTTCGGCACGCCGGAGCAGAAGGAGATAGAGGACATCGCGGCGGATGAGGCAGAGCGCCTCGCCGATGCAGGAGAGTTCGGGAAGGGTTCGATGGAGCCCAAAGTGCGTGCTGCCATCAAGTTCGTGCGGAGCCGCCCGGGCCGTACCTGCGTCATAGGCTCGCTTGTGAAGGCCCCGGATGTGATCGACGGGCTCTCCGGCACGACAGTCCATGCCTGATTGCGCTGCATGAATGCAGACAACAGCTTCTCCATATACCTGTATTTGCTAAATAAAAAGCGCATTCCATGCAGATAGTAACGTTTTCCCAGCTCATCTGCATACCGCTTGCCGACAAAACGATGCGTTCTGCCGAATAGTGTTTCATGTATATTACGCAGGGCTCAATCTTGCCAAGTTTTCCTCTCCTGACCGTCATAGTCTCACTCAACGCGAGCGCACAGGGCGCACGCACACCCGAAAGGATCTTTCACCATGGCACGCCTCATTACCATCGTCGTGATTATCTAGGTGCAGGCTGCCATGCATGGCTGCCTGCACCCTTGCAGGCAGCCACGGTTGAGGAGGCCCGGGGCTGCATATCTGCAGTTCCGGGCCTCCTGCTATATCTATCGAAAGGAAAAAAGATGGCATCAGACGCAATGGCCGTGAATCCGGCCGCAGATACAGAAGAGCCGCACCGCGACTCCGTCCTCGAAGTGATGGCAGCCTCCATGATCGGTACCGCCATCGAGTTCTATGACAACTACTGCTACTCGATCGCTGCTGCAAGCTATTTCGGCCTCGTCTTCTTCACGGATGTCGCGAAGTCCAATCCGTTCCTGGCGACGCTCCTGTCGTTCGTGACCTTCGCAGTCTCCTTCCTGGCACGCCCCTTCGGCTCGCTTCTCTTCGGCCACTTCGGCGACCGCCTCGGCCGCAAGCAGACCCTTGTCATGGCTCTGATGATGATGGGGACGGCGACGTTTGTCGTCGGCGTGCTGCCGGGCTACGACGTGCTTGGCCCCCTGGCTGTCGTCCTGCTCTGCATCTGTCGTGCCTGCCAGGGCCTGGGCCTTGCCGGCGAGTGGTCGGGAGCTGCCCTTGTGGCAACGGAGAACGCTCCTGCCAACAAGCGCGCCCTCTGGGGATCCTTCCCGAATCTCGGCGCTCCGCTTGGCTTCTTCTTCGCCTACGGCGTGAACCTCGTGCTCGAGTCGAACCTCACGAACGACCAGATGGTTGCCTGGGGCTGGCGCATCCCGTTCCTGCTCTCTGCCGTGCTTGTCGTCGTGGGCCTCGTTGTCAGGAACCGCATGAGCGAGACGCCGGTCTTCCAGAAGGCCGTGAAGGAGGACCGTGTCGTCAAGAGCCCGCTCAAGGAGCTCCGCAAGTACTGGAAGCAGGTCGTTCTTGGCACCTGTGCCATGGGCATCACCTACACGCTCTTCTATCTGCTCGGCACCTGGTCGCTTTCCTACGGCGTCAAGACCCTGGGCTTTGCGCAGACCGACTTCCTCAAGCTCGAGCTTGCCGCTATCGTCTTCTTCGCTGTCTTCATCGTCGTCGGCTGCGTCGAGGCAGACAAGCGCGGACGCCGTCCGGTGCTTCTGCTCGCCACCTTCCTGACGGTCGTCTTCAGCTTCTTCGCGCCGCAGCTTCTGACGACGCAGAACTCCCTTGCCGTCTATGTCTTCCTCGCTGTCGGCTTTGCCCTCATGGGCGGCCTGTTCGGTCCCTGCGGCGCCTATCTGCCTGAGCTCTTCCCGGCAAACGTGCGCTATTCGGGATCTGGCCTTGCCTACAACCTCGCCTCGATCCTGGGTGGCGCCTTCGCCCCGACGATCGCTACGGCACTTGTCGCTGCCTTCGGCATCCAGGGTGTGGGCTGGTACCTTGTTGCCATGTCCGTCGTTGCCTTTGTCGCGCTCCTCATGATCAAGGAATCCAAGGACATGGAGTTCGAGGCATAGCATTCCTGAAAGATGCAGCCAGGGCCGCTTTCCCGATGGGAAGCGGCCTTTTTCTGTTTCGGGAGGCAGGATGCGTCCTGCCTGTGCAGGCACCGGGTACCGGTCCTGTCTGGGCTGCTATGCACCCATGATCATGTCATTCAGCTTCCTGGCAAACTCGTCGTAGATATCCGAGCGGGTCAGCTGCGTGACCTTTGCAGGATCGGAGAGAACCTCGAGCAGGCTGTCGAAGAGAATGCGGAATCCCTTGCGGTCTGCTTCTGAGAGGCCCATGAGCATGATGAGGCTGACCTTCTGCGTCCCCCATGCCATCGGCTTGTCGTTGACAACGACAGAGAGGAACGACCGTGCTGTCGAGGCGTTCATGGAATGGGGGGATGGCAACGCCGTTGCCGAAGGAGGTCGGGGAAAGCTTCTTGCGGCAGAGCACTTCCTGGACATAGCTGGGGTTGCACAGGCCTGCCTCGGTGAACTCCTGTGCAAGCGCCTTTATCATGGGAGCCTCGTCTGCGGATAGAAGTTGCGCCTGAACAGGCCTTCATCTATGAAGCGGGAGCTCATCGGGCTCTTCGAGCGCTATTGCCAGGTGCTCTTCGACCGCTACCACGACCGGGTCAAGCTCTGGATTCTCGTGAACCAGATCAACCTGGTCTCGGCCGAGTCCTTCAACCACCTCGGCATCTGCGCCGACAAGGTGGAGAACCTCGCCGAGGCGAAATACCAGGGCGAGCACAACGAGATGGTGGCATGTGCACGCGCCACCCGCTACGCGCACGAGAACTACCCCGATCTCAAGATCGGCATGATGCTCTGCGGCGGTGCTGACTATCCGGCTTCGTCCGATCCCGAGGATGTGCTGGGATGCTATCGCCACAACCAGATTGAGTACTGCTTCGGGGGCGTGCTGCTCCGGGGCATCTACCCAGGCCATGCCCTGCGCTTCTTCGAAGACAAGGGCCATGACATGCAGTTCGGCGCGCATGACCTCGAAGACCTGCGCGGCTACTATGCCTGGGCCCCGATCGATATCGTGAGCTGCTCCTCGTCCGAGATGCCGAAGCGCTATGGCTTCATCTACGTCGATCTGGACGATGAAGGGAAGGGGACGGGCAGGCGCATCAGGAAGGACAGCTTTTCCTGGTACCACGATGCTATCGCGACGAACGGCGGCAAGCTGTAGAAACGGAGGCCCTCATGCAGATCCTGGCTGTGCGCATAGAAGACCCCGCCGGTCTCCATGTCCGTCCTGCGGCAGATCTGGTGAGCTGTGCCCTTTCGTTCAGATGCGCAGTCACGCTCGAGACGCCCAGAGGTTCCTGCAGCTGCAAGGACATGCTCGCTGTCCTGGGGCTTGATGTATGCCAGGGCGACGAAGCGACCATCACCTGCTCGGGAACGGACGAGGAGGAGGCTGCAGAGGCCCTGATGAAGCTTTCTGGCCTTGCAGCCGAGCGCCGCGAAGGCTGTGAGATCAACGGATATGGACAATGCAGGCTCTCCTTCCTGTTTTTGGAGGAGAGCCTTTCTGTGCCTGGGAAGCAGAGCGCCTGCGAGCCGTCCATGCATCCTGAGGCACGCGCTTTCAGGCAGCGGCCACAGCGTGGTGGAACACGATAGGCGCTAGCGCGTCAGCTCGGGATGCTCTTCCTCGATATAGCGCAGCGCTTCATCCCACTGGCTGCGGAGCACCTCGTCCTTTGCCTTCCTGCGCTGCTTTGTGGCCCACGCATGGACCTTTCCGGGTGCCTCGCCGGCATCGAGCCGGTCTGAGACCAGAAAATAGGGATCGTCGTCTTCGAAGAACTCGTCGGCCATGGGTGCCTCCCTTGATCGCTTCTGCTGGAAGGCTGATACCCGTCTGGGAAAGAGTCTAGCCAGCCGGGAAGACGCGGCGCCGGATGGCCGCGGCCAGGGCCCCTGCGGCAGCGCCTGCGATGCCAGGCACGATCCAGCCGAGGCCGAGCGAGGAGCCGGGGAGCATGTCTGTCGGAAGGAAAAGGCCAGGACAGATCGCATCGCGGATGGCCGAGGCCGCACTCTGGATGCCGATGGCAGCCATTGCGACGCGCCAGATGAGCGGATGGGAATCCGAGCCCGGAATGAGGCCCATTGCGACAGCGCAGATGCCCATCGGGTAGAGCGCCATGAGGAGCGGAACCGAGAAGGCAAGGATAGCGGTGAGTCCGGCATTCGAGAGAAGACAGGATATGGCTGCAATGAGGATGGCCCACGCCCGAAAGGAAAGCTTCGGAAACGTCGTGCTGAAGTACTCCGCGATGGAAGAGATGAGGCCTGTGCAGACATTGAAGCAGGCAATCAGGAAGATGGCTGCAACAAGCAGTGTGCCGGCATGGCCGAAATGGACATCTGCCGAAGCGGAGAGCACTTCGGCGCCGTTTGCTGCATCGGGCAGGGCCGTGCCCATGCGGGTCCCGAGATAGCTGAGCGCACCGTAGACTGCAGCCATAAGAAGGCCGGCCACGATGCCGGAGCGTGCGACCTGGGCAGCCTGGTCCTTATGGTCCGCGATGCCGCGGGAGCGGATGCTGCCTGTTACAACGACACCGAAGGCAAAGGAGGCAAGGAGATCGAGTGTCTGGTATCCCTCGATGAAGCCAGCCACAGCAGGCGCTTCGCGGTAGGCTCCTTCGGCTGCCTCGAGCGGGCTTGCCGCCGGAGCAAGGATCTGGGCGAGCACCATCAGCACCAGAAGGCCGATGAGGAGCGGTCCTGTGACCTTGCCCATGAGACGGACGATCCGGGCCGGCCGGAGCGCAAGCGCAAGGGCGAAGGCAAAGAAGATGGCGGAGAATGCGAACCGGACAGCAGCGCTTCCGCCGCCTTCGAGCAGCGGCTTTGCCATCTCGAAGGACGTGGAGGCGGTCCTGGGAATGGCGAGAGCAGGGCCGATAGCAAGATAGACAAGGATCGTGAAGAGACGGGAGAACCTGCGCCCGATACGGGAGAGGAGGCTCTCGGCCGTGCCGGCATGGGCAAGGGCGATGATGGCAGCTATCGGCAGGCCGACGCCCGATACGAGGTATCCCAGCGTTGCAGCTAGGGCATGAGGCCCTGACTGGACGCCCAGAAGCGGTGCGATGATCAGGTTGCCTGCTCCGAAGAACATCGAGAAGAGCGCCATGCCCACCTCGAAGGTGCCTCGAAAGCCAAGCGAATGCCTGGCAGGCGTGCTGTCCTCATCCATAGCGCTGCTCCTTTCGGCTGGATGCGATGCCCAGGCCTTCCAGACTAGCATGGAAGGGGTCACGGGGTGCACTGTCTTGGCCGGATGGAGCTCTGCTTCTGCAGCCGGACAGAATCTTCCCCTCATGATTGTGAGAACAGACTAACATTTTGTGTGGCGAAAGCCGGAAGGAGCAGTGAACCATGAAGAACTATTTCTCGGTTGAAGGAAAGAATGCGATCGTGACAGGGGCTTCGTCGGGTCTGGGGAGGCAGTTTGCGCTCTGCCTTGCCGAGCAGGGTGCCAATGTCTGCATCTGTGCCCCAGGGTGGACCGTCTCAAAGAGGTCAAGAGGGAGATCGAAGCCTTGGGCGCAAGGTGCCTGGCCGTCCCATGCGATGTGTCGGACCAGGACAGCGTCAGGAAGATGGCCAAGGCGGCAGAAGATGCCTTCGGCCGCATCGATATCCTGATCAACAATGCCGGCACGGGATTCTCGACTCCTGCTGTCGAGGCAGATGACGGATCGTGGGAGAAGACGATCGATACCAATGTGAATGGCGTCTTCTACTGTTGCCGCGAGGTCGGCAAGATCATGCTGCGCCAGAACTACGGCAAGATCGTGAACATCGGCTCGTTCCACTGCGTCGTGACGATGAACGGCGTGCCCAGAAGCGCCTATTCCGCCTCGAAAGGCGCCGTGCTGATGATGAGCAAGGCGCTTGCTTCCGAGTGGGCAAAGCACAACATCACGGTCAATGTGCTGGGGCCGGGCTATTTTGCCTCCGAGATGGCGGCAAAGGTCACGGACCAGGCCTATGAGGAGGGCATAAGGAATGGCTGCCCGATGGGTAGGCGTGGAAACCCGGGCGAGCTCAATGGCACGATGCTCTATCTGGCATCCGATGCGTCGAGCTATGTGACAGGCCAGCTTGTGCTTGTGGATGGCGGATGGACCATCGTGTAGGCGGTCTCGGTAGGAAAGAAGCAGCCTCTGGAGCTATGCTGGCTCCAGGGGCTGCTTTTGTCATGGTGCTGGGCGTACGGGCGAAATCTGCGGGCGCCTGCTTGTTGCGGATGTCCAGGGCAATGCTGAAAGATGCCTTGTGCCGTCCGCTCTCTGTCTGGGCAGCCCCTCTTTGCGCAGCCCGTGAACCATTGAGAAGAACGGAAAGGGGCTCAAAGCAAGCTGCAGGGATGGCGGATGGCCAGACGAAGAGGCCTGGATATCTGTCAGTACCAGATCGATATGCGCTCGGCACGCCGCGACACATGCTTCGTCGTGGCAGAGGCAATGAGCACAAGCGCAAGGAGGAACACAAAGAAGACAGCGTCTGCTCCCTCGATGCCTGCGAGCGTGTCATAGACACCGTGGCAGAAGATGGGCACTGCCAGGGAGAGAAGGCCATTCCAGAGGCGAGGGATATGCCGCTGCTGTACCTGTGCAAGCTTCGTCCTGCCATAGAACGAGCCCATGAAGACAGCGAAGACGCAGTGGCCAGGAATGGCAGTGAAGGCACGGACGACAGCGGCACCTGGTCCGAACGAGAAGACGTAGCTGATATTCTCTGCCACAGCGAAGCCAAGGCCGCAGAAGACGGCATAGACGATTCCGTCAAAGACATAGTCGAAGTTCCGGTCATGCCAGGAGGCAAGACGCAGGAACACATATTTCGAGCATTCCTCTGTCACGGCGACGATACCGAAGTTCATGAGAAGGAGGGAATGGAAGTCCTGGGGCATGCCACCTCCAAGCAGGGCATCAGATCCTGCTGTCTCGATCAAGATGGCGGGAAGGGTGGAGAGCATGCCGAAGAGGAAGAGCTTTGCGAGAAGGGGCAGAGGCTCCTTGTCGACAGGATCCATCTGCCAGACGTATGCCATAAGGAAGGCAGCAGGAAGCACCGCCATCATCAGGAGAATCCTCATATCGGTCACCCCATGGTCACTCATATCAATAGCTGGACCTAATACTATAGGAACAGAGATGATATGAGTCGAGAGGCAGTCCAACTTGGCTGAACGATGTCGGACGCTGCGATTGCCATCCGTACCGAAGAGCGGCAAGACAGGATTTATGGGTGCCGCCATGCGGTGGCAGGCAGGCTGCCTGGATTATGCCGTTGGAACAATGGGCTGCACCCCCTTCATCTTCATCTGACCAGAACGAGACATGCTGCATGTCTTCGGAGTATCTTGGCTCCCTCTGCTCTTGCCCCTGGAACTCAATGAAGAGCTGCAAGAAGGACACAGCGATGGCATGGAAAGATTTGCGATGCCGCAGGTGCCTCCCTCGTCTGGATGCAGAGGCATGGCATCCCATGGGACTGGGGACCGTTTCTCTGTCAAACAGAACGCAATATGACTGTTTCTTCTATAAGTTTGACCGTTCCGACCAAAATATCTGCCGTTCACAGGTAAATACAGAGCAAAACGAAGAAAATATCTGTGAAACGAAGAAAAAGTACGGTATAAAGAATGCGTGCCAAGGAGACCTGGCGAGGAACGAGCGGCCAGGCTTTCACGCACAGCATGAGGATAGCTGCTTCAAAGTTCTGCATTCTTTCAAATCGATATGCCATGTCTGGCTGGCACGCTGCTCCTGCTGGCTGGATACCCGCATGAGATTCATGGCTGGATGCAGTGCGGATTCTCCTTGTGCCGTGCAGCAGCTGTGCAAAAGAGATAGCGGCGTTATTGGAGGGGAAGTCATGAAGGCACTGACAAGGTATTGCGACCATGGCGAGTTCGGCGGCTACCACTACATAGATATGCCGGCTCCCGAATGTGGTCCTGATGACGTGATCGTGCGTCTGAAGGCTGCGGCAATCTGCGGAGCCGATATGAAGCACTGGTACGCAGATCTTGAGGGCAAGAACACCTCGAAGACGCTCAACTCAATCCGTGGACATGAGTTTGCGGGTGTCATTGTCAAGGTCGGCGAGAATGTTACTGACTGGAAGGTCGGCCAGCGTGTCGTATCCGACAATGCAGGAAAGGCATGTGGCAAGTGTCCTGCCTGCGAGCGTGGCGACTTCATGCTGTGCGAGCATAAGACCGGACTTGGCCTCGACAACAACTATCAGGCATTCGGCGGCACGGGCGGATTCAGCAAGTATGCAAAGATTCCCGGCGGAATCCTCAAGCTTCATCCTCATGCCATCTGGGAGATTCCAGAAGGCGTGAAGTACGAGGAGGCAGCCGTCCTCGACCCGATTGCCAACTCCTACAAGGCAATTGCCCAGCAGTCGAGCTTCCTTCCTGGCCAGGACGTCGTCGTGTTTGGCACCGGTCCTCTGGGACTGTTCGCGGTGCAGGTTGCCCGCATCATGGGCGCTGTCAACATTGTTATGGTCGGCCTGCAGGATGATGTCGAGACGAGGTTCCCGATTGCGCGCGAGGTTGGTGCTACGCACTGCGTGAATGGTTCCACGGAAGATGTCGTCAAGCGCTGCACCGAGATCTGCGGACGTGACAATCTTGGCCTGGTCGTGGAATGCTCCGGTGCCAATATCGCGCTCAAGCAGTCGCTCGAGATGCTGCGTCCGAATGGCGAAGTCGTGCGTGTCGGCATGGGCTTCAAGCCGCTTGAGTTCTCCATCAACAACATCACCGAATGGAACAAGAGCATCATCGGCCACCAGGCATATGACTCCACTTCATGGCGTGAATGCATCCGCCTGCTTGCCTCGGGCGCAATCAATGTCCAGCCGATGATCACGCACCGGCTCGGCCTCTCGCAGTGGAAGGAAGGCTTTGCTGCCATGGCAGACAAATCCGCTGTCAAGTGCATCTTCCATTACGATGAGCCGGACAAGGACGAGAAGGAGTACGGCGAGGCCGACTATCCGGACGACTACGACTTCGAGTAGGGGCATATCCAAAGGCTGGCTCCTGTCAAGGAGCCAGCCATCTCAGACGAAAGGATAGTGCTCCTATGGAAAGGAAGCTCCTTCTTGCGCCGTCGATGGGCTGCTGCGACCTGTTCGATTTTGCCCATCAGGTCTCCTATATCGATGAAAGGGCAGATTTTCTGCACATCGATATCAAGGACGGCAATTATGTGAAGACCTACAGCATTGGCCCCGATTTCATGGCCGCGCTGAAGCCGCATGTGAAGACTCCGATGGATGCACATCTGATGGTCAGACATCCCCAATGGATCATCGAGGACTGTGCCAAGGCTGGCGCGACCTTTATCACCCCTCATACTGACTGCATCGAAAGCGATGCATTCGTCACCTTCAACAAGATTCTTTCTTTGGGCTGCAAGGCCGGTGTCGCGCTCAATCCTGCTTCTTCGCTCGAAGCCATCCGCTACTACCTGCCGCTTCTCTCGAAGGTGACCCTGATGATCGTGGATGCCGGCTATGCCGGCCAGAAGGTCATTCCTGAGGTATACGACAAGATCCGCACACTGGCGCAATGGCGCCAGGATATGCATCTCGATTTCCTGATCGAGGCGGACGGCTCCATGAACCAGGATGTCTACCGGCCACTATACGAAGCTGGGGCAGATGTGGTCGTCCTGGGGCCGCCGGCACTCTGGAACAAGGATTCCGATATCGAGAAGGCCTGGCAGGTCATGGAGTCGGAAGTGAGGACAGAGCTTGCGGGCGCTGCGAGGCACTGATTCCGCAATGTGATGCATGAATCGAAAGCGAGAGGATACAACAGATATGGAAAACACCAAGGGTGCCAATATCGGTGCAAGGCTCGACCGGCTGCCTGATTCGAAATGGCATGTGAAGATGTGGCTTGTCACGGCATTCGCATTGCTGGTCTGCTGGTCGAACGGAATCAGCGGTGCTGTTCAGAACATCCTGCTGAACGAAGTCCATTGGCTCGAGAAAGGCAGCACCCTTCTCGCACTCTGGGGAACTACCTATACCATCGGCCAGCTCTTCGGCGCTCTGGTCGGCGGCCCGATCGGCGACAAGATCGGACGCAAGAAATCGATCATCCTGTATGAGTGCATCCATATTGCAGTCATGATCGGTGCGGCGCTCTCTCCGAATGTCTATGTGCTCTATTTCTTCAGGCTTGCCCAGGGATTCGGCCTCGGTGCGCTTCTGGTCGTGCTCTTTGCAGGATTCACTGAGTATGTGCCAAGCCGCAACCGTGGAACCTGGTCCAGCCGCACCTCATTCATCGGAAACTGGGCCCATCCTATCTGCAACCTGATCGCTCTTCTCCTTATGGGCTCGGGAATGGCAATGAGCATGAACTGGCGCGTCGAGTTCATGATTCCTTCCGTGCTCTCCATCGTCGCCACCATCATGGTCTGGAAGAAGTTCCCCGAGTCTCCGCGCTGGCTCGAGTCCCAGGGACGTGTGGAAGAGGCTGACGCTATCGTCACGAAGATCGAGAAGGAGATTGAGGAGTCGACCGGAAAGCCTCTGCCTCCTGTGACCGAGCCTCCTGCCGAGGTCAAGCGTCTGCCGTATTCTGCCCTGTTCCATGGGAAGCTGCTCCGTCGTACCATTGTCGGCTCGCTGGTGCTCATCGGCATGAACACGATTCAGTACACGCTCATGACATGGATGCCGACGCTCATGAATGGCCTCGGATATGACACGTCCCAGTCCCAGTTCATGACGGTATTCGGCCTGTTCGGTGCTCCGTTCGGCATCTTCATCGCCTCTCTTGTCATGGACAGGATCTCCCGCAAGAAAATGGGTGTCATCCTTCTGGTCGGAATGGCTGTGTTCGGAGTGCTGATCGGCTTCCTCACTTCGATGGGGCTTGTCGGCATGGGTGGCCTCATTGCGCTTACCTTCATCATGAACACGATCATCTACATGTATGTCTGCTATGCATCGGCCGTGTATGTGCCTGAGATGTGGCCTACTTCGGCAAAGCTTTCCGGCTCTGGCTTCTGCAATGCAATGGGCCGCGTGAGCAACGTGTTCTTCCCATTCCTTGTCACCGCGCTTGCCGCTCAGAGCTCCAGCTATGTGTTCATGCTTCTGGCAGCAGTTGCCGTCATCATCGCAGTCTGTGTTGCCATCTTCGGTGTGGAGACCCGTGGCGAGTCCGTCGAGGCCATCGGCAACGTCTGATTTCATCATCGCCCAAATCCATTGCCTTCCCTCCTTATGCCGCCGGTGCTTGATCCGGCACTGGCGGCGCCCCCTTTTCATGCAGAGATTCTGCCTGTTCCCGTCATTGTCCTGAAAGGACGAAGCCATGAAGAACTCCAAAGCGATACTTGTCACACCCAAGCATTTCGAGATCAAGGAAGCTCCTGTTCCGGAGCCAGGTCCGAAGGAAGTGCTGATCAAGGTCGAGTATGTCGGCATGTGCGGATCCGATATCCACGGTTTCGAGTTCGGTCCCTTCATTCCGCCCAAAGATCCCAACCAGGAAATCGGTCTTGGCCATGAGGTATCCGGCGAAGTCGTGAAGGTCGGCTCCGACGTCACCAGATTCAAGCCTGGCGACAAGGTGCTGGTCGAGCCAGGCGTTCCCGACAGCTCATGCGAGTACTGCAGGACCGGACGCTACAACATCTGCCCCGATGTCGACTTCATGGCAACGCAGCCCAACTACCGTGGTGCGCTCTGCCAGTACATGACCCATCCCGAGGACTGGGTGTATCCGGTGCCCGAAGGCATGAGCATGGTGGAAGCCGCTCTGGTCGAGCCGGCTGCGGTCGGCATGCATGCCGCTATCCTCGGCGGCGCCTCTCTGGGCAGCCATATCGTCATCCTTGGCTGCGGCACCATCGGCCTCATGACGCTGCAGGCATGCAGGAGCCTCGGAGCTACCGATATCACCGTTGTCGATGTCATCCCCTCCAAGCTTGAGCTGGCAAAGAAGCTCGGTGCCAAGGAGGCGATCAATGGCAAGGAGACTGATACCGTCAAGTACCTGCGCTCGGCTGACAAGTTCGGAGACCACGGCGTGGACCTTGTCTTCGAGTGCGGAGGCTCTGCCTTCCTGGCGCAGCAGGCTGTGCAGCTTGTTGCCCGTGGCGGCAAGATCATGATGGTCGGCACGCAGAGCAAGCCGGTGCCTATCGACTTCCTCAAGATCAACCGCGAAGTCACCATCCAGACATCCTTCCGCTACTGCAATGACTATCCCCGCACCATTGAGGCCATCTCGACCGGGAAGTTCAATGTCAAGGGCATGGTCACCAATGTCTATGACTACCGGGATGTCCAGAAGGCATTTTCCGATGCAATCGACCCGCAGAAGAAGATCGACATGGTCAAGGGTGTCGTCAAGGTCGCAGGCACGCCAGGCTGCGAATAAGGATGCCAGAAATCTGAGTCCAGTATCCGCTGAAGGCACTTTGTGTGCCCGCAAATGAAAGGAACCGATATGCTCGCCAACATCAAGTATTGGGAAAACAAGGCCAAGGATGGACAGTTCGCGATTCCGCACTTCAATGTCTGGAACGCAGAAATGCTCATGGGCGTGATCGACGCTGCCGAAGAGGACAATGCCCCGGTCATCATCTCGTTCGGCACCGGATTCGTTGGCAACACGTCATTCGAGGACTTCTGCTGGATGATGGTGTCCATGGCAAAGGCAGCCAAGGTTCCTGTCATCACCCATTGGGATCACGGCCGCAGCATGGAGATCATCAAGAATGCCTATACCCATGGCATGAACTCCGTGATGCGCGATGCCTCCGCTCTTCCGTTCGAGGAGAACATCAAGGAAATCAAGACTGCAGTGGATTATTTCCACCCGCTCGGCATTCCCGTCGAGGCCGAGCTTGGCCATGTCGGCAACGAGACGGTGTATGAGGAGGCTCTTGCAGCCTATGCCTACACCGATCCTTCCAAGGCAGCCGAGTTCGTCGAACGCACTGGCTGCGACTCCCTTGCAGTGGCAATCGGCAATGTCCACGGGCACTATTCCGCGACGCCGAAGCTCAATTTCGAGGTCGTCGAGAAGTGCCGCGATGCAGTCGATGTTCCTCTTGTCCTGCATGGTGCGTCAGGCATCGGCGACGAAGATATCAAGACCGCAATCTCTCTCGGCATTGCCAAGATCAACATCCACACCGAGCTCTGCGATGCTGCAATGGGTGCCATCCAGAAGAACACTGACTCGTCGTTCCTCGAGCTCGAGCGTGCCGTGCGCCAGGCTGTCAAGGAGCGTGCGCTCTACAAGATCGAGCTGTTCGGTGATGCCGACAAGGCAGATGTGAGGTAGGCCGCGATGTCTACCAAGCAAGCCAACGAGCCAGCCGCTTCATCTGCCGCGCCGCATGACGAGCGCCCTCTGGATGTGGTATGCGTCGGAGCGGCGATAGTCGATGTTCCGCTGCAGCCCGTGAGCAAGGACATCTTTGACAGCGAATCGTATCCGCTTGACCAGATCAGCATGACCATCGGCGGCGACGCAATTAACGAATCGACGATCATCAGCAGGCTTGGACATAAGGTCGGGCTGGTGAGCATGGTCGGCAAGGATGTGGTCGGAGAATACATTCTCAGCCACTGCCGCAAAGAGGGCATCGATACCGAAGGAATACGGCAGCGCGATGGCATCGATACCTCGATCAATGTGGGACTCGTGACTGCGGACGGCGAGCGGACCTTCGTCACGAACCGCAATGGCAGCCTCTGGAAGATGGACGCTGATGATGTCGATCTGGCACTCATTCCCCGTGGCAGGCTTCTTTCCCTGGCGAGCTTCTTCAACAATCCCCGCCTGGATAACGAAGCGCTCGTGAAGATCTTCAAGGCAGCCAAAGCTGCCGGCATGACCATCACGGCGGATATGATTAAGCCCCGTCTCGGAGAGACGTTCGACGATATAGCAGAAGCCTTGTCCTATGTGGACTATTTCTTCCCGAACTGCGATGAGGCACGCCTCATGACAGGGGAGGACGATATCGAGCGCGTCGCAGACAAGATCCTGGGGTATGGCGTGAAGCATGTTGTCATCAAGATCGGCAAGCGCGGTGTCTTCATAAAGAGCCAGGACGGGTCAAAGCTCATCGTTCCGGCCATGAAGGGAATCCGTGCCGTGGACACCATCGGTGCAGGCGACAATTTCGCTTCGGGATTCATCACAGGCCTGCTCGAGGGCAGGACACTCGCGGAATGCGGTGCGTACGGCAACGTTGCGGCATCGCTTGCGATAACAAGCATCGGCGCTACGACGGGCGTGAAGAACAGAGATCTGTTCGACAGGCAGCTTGCTCTGTATAGAGAGCAGCACGCCTAGCTTTCCCAGCCCCTGGATCAAGCAGAGCCATATGTCTATGGAAACGGCCGCCTGTTCCAGGGGCTTTATGTACAGAAACCAGCATCAATACCGTAAAGGAAGGTAGCTATGCGTTACATGGAACTCGGAAGCTCCGGCATTCAGGTCTCGAAGATGGGCCTTGGCACGTGGGCTATCGGCGGAGGCCCTGCCTGGAGCGGTGGTCCCGACGAGGATATCGCAGTCGACACGATTGTCGCGGCAGCAGAATCCGGCATCAACATGATCGATACTGCTCCTGGATACAACTTCGGCAACAGCGAAAGAATTGTCGGGAAGGCCCTCAAGAAGCTCGACAGGTCCAAGGTGGTGCTCGTCACGAAGTGCGGCGTGGTCTGGAACCGCAAGGGCACCGTCTGGAACAAGGTCGGCGACCGGCAGCTGTACAAGAATCTCACGCCTGAGTCGGTCCGTCTCGAGGTGGAAGAGTCGCTCGAGCGTCTCGGCACCGACTACATCGATCTGTATATGACACATTGGCCTTCGGTCGAGCCGTTCTATACGCCGATCAGCGAAACGGTGGCCGAGCTCAACAAGCTCAAAAGCGAGGGCAAGATCCGTGCTATCGGCGCAGCCAATGTCAGCATCTCCCAGATCAAGGAATACGTGGACTGCTGCGAGCTCGATCTGGTGCAGGGCAAGTACAGCGTGCTCGATCGTGCGGTGGAAGACGAGCTCATTCCGCTGTGCAAGGAGCACAAGATCACGATGCAGGCATATTCGCCGCTCGAGCAGGGACTTCTGACGGGGACCATCACAAAGGACTATCGTCCCGAGCCGGGCAATGCACGTGCGAACAAGAAGTGGTGGCAGCCGGGCAACATGGAGCGTGTCATCGATATGCTCGATGCCTGGAAGCCGCTTGCACAGAAGTATGGATGCAGCATCCCGACCCTCTGCCTTGCCTGGATCATGAACCAGGGTGACGTCGTGAACCTTCTGACCGGTGCCACGACGCCCGAGCAGGTGCGCCAGAATGCCCCTGCTGCAGATATCGTCCTTTCTGACGAAGACAAGCAGCTGATGAGGAAGATGGCTGAAGACCTGGACAAATAGACGCAGGATACGCAGCGAGGGGCGCGGGACTGCGAACGGCAAGGCTGAGGGGGAGGCAACATGAGTGACGACAAGGCCGGCGAACAGCAGGAAGCTTTGGCTGGATCGGCGAAGAGGAATGCTGGCCGCACCATAGTGAGGAAGATTTTCATTGCAGTGATTCTGGGCTTTATAGCCGGTGCGGCATGCCTTGCCCTGCGCCTTGCGCTGGGCGATGGCAGTCCCGCGTGGAATGCGCTGAACAAGTTCCTGTTCATAGATATCACCACCGAAGAAGGAATCAGCGGAATCGGGCTCTTCTATATAGTGGGGCAGCTCTTCATGCACTCTCTGCAGGCTGCCATCGTTCCGCTGGTGCTGACATCGCTGTCGCTTGCTCTGTGCAGCCTTGCAGATCCGAAGAAGCTCAGCAGCATCGCGGTGAAGACGGTAACGGTCTTCCTCAGCTTCTATGCGGCGACGGCCATCCTTGCCTCGCTGATTGCGTATGCGGTCAAGTCGGCTGGAGGGTTCACGGTCACGCTTCCTGATGGACAGGCTGCAGAGCTTTCAACCATCAATGCATACAATCCGCTCACGACAATCATCGATATCATTCCAAGCAACATGCTGTCGGCTTTTTCGTCCAACAATTCCATCCTGGCAGTCTGCTTCATTGCTATCGTGCTCGGCATCTGCATGTCGCGTATGGGGACTGCCGCGAAGCCCCTGAAAGATGTTCTCGGCAACATCAACGATATCATCAACACTTGTCTTTCCTTTGTGATCAACCGCTGCGCTCCGTTTGCAATCTTCTGCATGATCACCCGTGGGCTTGCACTGTATGGCATCGAATACCTCCGTCCGACCATCGTCTGGATGGCCACGACCATTGTCGGATGCATCGGCCTTCTCTTCATCATCTATCCGATTGGCATCCTGCTCTCGACGCATCTCAATCCGATTCCGTTCATGCGGAAGACAGCGAAGATTGCGCTCTTCGGTGCAGCGACGCAGTCTTCGGCAGCCACGCTTCCGCTCAACATGAAGACCTGCATGGAAGAGCTTGGGTGTCCTGAAGAGGTGACGAGCTTCGTGATGCCTACAGGCATGACGGTCCATATGAACGGCACCACGGCCATGCAGATCATTGCCGTGACCTTCATCGCCACTGCGGCTGGTCTCGATATGACCCCGAGCATGCTTGTGGTCGCAGCCCTGATCTCGATCTCCTGCGCATTCGGCACACCTCCCATTCCTGCTGCAGGGACGACCCTCGTCTATGTTGTCATGCTGGGCATCGGCCTGAATACGCCGCTGTGCATGACGTGCTATTCGCTCGTGCTGGCCATGAACTATCTGCCTGGAATGGCAGTCATGCCCATGAATGTTGTAGGAGATGCGGCAACGAACGTGATCGTGAGCTTCAAGGAAGGGCTGCTTGACCGGAAGAGATACATGGACAGACAGGCAGGATGAATTCTGCCGAAAATGTAGTCCAATCGCACAAGAGAGCGCGGCTGAATGGATAAGAATAGGGCGGAGCCAGGCGCTTTCCTGGATCCGTCCGATCTTTCATAAATGCAGGCATCTGCATCGTGCTTGCGGCTCCCGATGTGGCATCTGCGTCGTCGGCTCATGGAAGATCTGGCAGAAGAAGAGAGTGTCCCAAAAAGAGCATTGCTGACAGCAAGGAGAACAAGGCGGCAGTTTAGATACTATGCATGATGTCTGCTTCGTGTTCAGGCAGCTGATACTGTGAGCTGTTTCAGCTGCCCAGGAGTACTGTATGAGTGTGGAGTTGGAGATATGAGAGCATCAGAGCGCCAAGAGCAGATGAAGCAGTATATACATTCTGCGAATCGCGTGAGCGTTGCAGAGCTCAGCGGACAATGGGGCGTCACTGAAGAGACCGTGCGGCGCGATCTGGACAAGCTTGAAGCGCAAGGCTATGTGACCCGCATTCATGGTGGCGCTATCTGGAACAGCGTCGATCGGGGCGGCGTCCACTTCCTCCGTCGTCAGCAGAGCCATGCAAAAGAGAAAAGCTGCATAGCGATGAAGGCAGCGGAAATCATCAGGCTCTCGGAGACCGTTATTGCCGATGCCAGCTCCACTGTTCTGGAAGCGCTCAAGGCTGTCGGAGATGATTCCCAGCTTACCGTGATAACCAATTCGGCGAAGATTTGCGATGGCAGCTTCGAACCGGCCTACAACCTCATCTGTACCGGTGGCGCCTACAATTGGAAATCGCTGTCGTTCCAGGGCGAATCGGCCATCGAGAGCATCCGGAAATATCATGTCGATCTTGCAATACTGAGCTGCAAAGCCCTGGATATCGAGCGCGGGGTCATGGATTCCTATGAGAGCGAGGCTGTCGTCAAGCGGGTGATGAAGATGCAGGCAAACCAGGTTGCCATCCTGGCTGACCACGCAAAATTCGACAAGGTGGCCCTGCTGAAGCTGATGGAGCTCGACGATATCTCCTATATCATCACCGACCAGAAGCCTTCGGATGCATGGATCGGCCTCTGCAGCGACAGAGGAATCAATCTGGTGTATTGATGCTGCTCATACGCCTGGTCCTGTGCGGCAAGATTCGAGATTCAGGGCGTCTTGAGGAGCGTGCTGCCATGCCATGCTGTCTGATGGCCGGCAGGAGGGGCGCTGCTATCTCGCGACTGCCATGGCTATCGTGCTTGTCACGATCAGGGCAAGGCCGGTGAGTGAGCGCTTCGTATAGGTCTCATGGAAGACGGCGGCAGAGAATGCCATAGCGACAAGAATCGAGAGCTTGTCGATCGGCACGACGATCGAGACGATGCCGGTCTGGATTGCATAGTAGTAGCAGAGCCAGGAAGCGCCCGTAGCAAGGCCGGATGCACAGATGAAGCCGAGCTCGCCCTTCTCGATGTGGCGCACTTCGCCGAGCTTTCCTTTCAGGGCCACGACGATCCATGCCATGACCAGTACATAGCAGGTGCGGATGGCTGTGGCGAGGTTCGACTCGACGCCTTCGATGCCGACCTTCGCAAGAATGGATGTGAGGGCTGCAAAGACGGCAGATCCCACGGCGTACCAGATCCAGGAATTGCCTTCGACAGCGTGGTCCTGCTTCTTGCGCTCGATCATGAGGAAGGTGCCTATCAAAATGCCGGCAGAGCCCATGAGCTTCACGGCGAGGGCATCGGTCTCGCCGAAGAGGACGATAGCAAGAAGGATGGTAAGGACAGCCGAGCACTTGTCGATCGGCACGACCTTGTTGACATCACCCATGGAAAGCGCTTTGAAGTAGCAGATCCAGGAGGCACCTGTCGCCATTCCCGAAAGTGCAAGGAAGAGCATCGAGTGGGCAGAGATGGATCCGATTGTCGAGATGGAGCCGACGAGCGCTGCCATGAGCCAGGCAAAGAGAAGCACGACGACCGTGCGCACGGCGGTGGCGACGTCCGAGTCCGTATGGCGGATGCCGCACTTGGCGAGGATGGAAGTGATGCCGGCAAAGAGTGCCGATGCGCAGGCTGCAAGGATCCACATGGCAGATTCCTTCCTGTCGATCTATTATTAGGAACTATTATCATCATAGATCCAGAAGGACGGAAGGGAAGCGTCTTTCTGGAAGATATTGCTGAGACGGCAGCAATATCTTGGACAGGCTTCTGTCTTGTGTCGGTCAGCTTCGGATAACGGGTCCATCAGCCGACGGAAGGTTGCAGAAGGCAGGCATCTGGGCGTGCTATGGTAGCCTGTAGGCACTGACACAACCAGCTGGCTGGGAGGGATACATGATAAAGCTTGTCGCTACTGATATGGACGGAACGCTCCTCGATGAGAATTCCCAGGTCCCGCCCGAGACCTTCAAGATCATCCGCGAGCTCAGGGAGCAGGGCGTCCATTTCTGCGTAAGCTCAGGCAGGCGCTATTCGACGCTCAGATGGTTCTTCGCACCGGTCGCTGACGAGATCGACTATGTGGCAGCGCTTGGCGCCCAGGTCTTTGCTGATGGGCGCTTCCTCGACCGCGAGGTCTTCTCCACGAGAGGGATCCTTCGCCTCTTCCGCACCTGCCAGGCATTCGATGAGCTCCATCTTGTGCTCTATGACTGGGAGCATACCTTCCTGCTCGACGACCAGTCGAGCTATGTGAAGGAGCTCGACAAGGATCTGCCGAATGCGCAGCGTCTCTTCGATCCGCCTTCGCCTGATATCTCCATCATCAAGGCAGCTGTCTGCTGCGAGCGTCCCTCCGAGATCATGGACATGGTCTATGTGCTCGAGCGCGAGCTCGGCGATATCTTCACGTTCATGCCGTCAGGCAATACCTGGATCGATGTGATGCCCAAGGACATCTCGAAGGCAACAGGTCTCGAAGCCGTACTGTCCTATTACGGCATCGACTCTTCTGAGGTCCTTGCCTTCGGCGACTCCATGAACGACTACGCGATACTTCGTGCGGTGGGACATCCCTATGTGATGGGGAATGCCCGCTACGCCGTGAAGCAGATTGCCGAGCGCGTCATCGGCACGAACAGGGAACATGCCGTGCAGGCGGAGCTCCACGCGCTGGTACAAGAGCTGTCCGCGGAAGATTAGCACGTGCTGCATCCGTGCGGAAGCGCATCGGAAACGTTTTCGGCAAACGGCTGCAACAGATAAAACGCTTTGTCTCCGGGCTAATAATATAAATGAATGCATATAGCAGTGGATATATGCATACTAATAATCAATTGGCCCGTTTCCTTGATTATCGTCAAGGAAAGACAATAAATCGAAGATTATTTATAATGCATCGATGGATGGCTGCAGAGCACCTGCATCTATCCTGTCCTGTATGCCTGCGCTGGGAAGCTGGGTGGGGATTCATGCTTTCCGGTGCATCACGCAAGTGGAGCTACACCCGTACAAAGCAAAGGAGTAACGGATGTCACAGGAAAGCATCATCGACAGTGTAGAGACGCTGGAGGCCCATCTGAAGACGATGCGTGCCGCTCAGGCTGAATTCGCGACGTTCAGCCAGGAGCAGGTCGACAAGATCTTCAAGGCCGCCGCTCTCGCTGCCAACAAGGCGCGCATTCCTCTGGCGCAGCTGGCCTACGATGAGACCGGCTACGGCGTCATGGAGGACAAGGTCGTCAAGAACCACTACGCCGCCGAGTTCGTCTACAACAAGTACAAGGACACGAAGACCTGTGGCGTCATCGAGCGCGATCCTGCGTTCGGAATGACGAAGGTCGCAGAGCCGCTCGGTGTCGTGGCTGCTGTCATCCCGACGACGAACCCGACCTCCACGGCCATCTTCAAGACCCTGATCTGCCTGAAGACGCGCAATGCCATCCTGATCTCTCCGCACCCGCGTGCAAAGAAGTGCACGACCGAGGCTGCACGCATCGTCCGCGATGCTGCAGAGGCAGCAGGATGCCCGAAGGGTATCATCGACTGGGTCAGCGTGCCTTCCATCGAGCTCACGAACACGCTCATGCAGGAAGCTGACATCATCCTCGCGACCGGTGGCCCGGGCATGGTCAATGCTGCCTACTCCTCCGGCACGCCGGCTCTGGGCGTCGGCCCGGGCAACAACCCTGCCATCATCGACGACACGGCAAACGTCGTGGACTCCGTCAGCTCCATCATGCATTCCAAGACCTTCGACAACGGCATGATCTGCGCTACCGAGCAGAACGTGATCGTGCTCGACGGCGTGTATGACGCGGTGAAGGCTGAGTTCCAGAAGAGGGGCGCCTACTTCCTGAATCCGGAAGAGGCAGACAAGGTCGGCAACATCGTCATCGTCAACGGCGGCGTCAATGCCAAGATGGTCGGCCAGCCAGCAACGAAGATTGCTGCTGCTGCAGGCGTCGAGGTTCCTGCCTGGACGAAGATCCTGATCGGCGAGACCGACTCCGTCGAGCCCTCCAACCCCTGGGCACATGAGAAGCTCACGACGATCCTCGGCATGTATCGCGCCAAGGACTTCGACGATGCCCTTGCCAAGGCTTCCCGTCTCATCGCTGACGGCGGCTACGGCCACACCTCTTCGCTCTTCATCGACACGCGCGAGACCGAGAAGGTCGAGAAGCACTACAACGCGATGAAGACCTGCCGTATCCTCATCAACACCCCGGCTTCGCTCGGCGGCATCGGCGACATCTACAACTTCGAGCTGGCACCTTCCCTGACGCTGGGCTGCGGCTCCTGGGGCGGCAACTCCTTCTCCGGGAACCTCGATATCCACCAGCTGCTCAATGTCAAGTCGGTCGCAGAGAGGCGCGAGAACATGCTCTGGTTCAGGACTCCCGAGAAGGTCTACTTCAAGAAGGGCTGCATGCCGGTCGCTCTGCGCGAGCTCAAGGAAGTCTACGGCTGCAAGCGTGCCTTCATCGTCACCGACTCCTTCCTCTACACCTCCGGCTTCACCAAGAAGATCGAGAAGCCGCTCGACGAGATGGGCATCACCCACTCCAGCTTCTGGAGCATCTCTCCTGACCCGAAGCTGCAGGACGCCGAGAAGGGCGAGGAGCTCCTCCGTGCCTTCCAGCCTGACGTGATCATTGCAATCGGCGGCGGCTCCGCCATGGACGCCGGCAAGATCATGTGGACCATGTATGAGCATCCCGAAGAGAAGTTCGACGATATGGCTGTCGACTTCATGGATATCCGCAAGCGTGTCTACCGCTTCAAGAAGATGGGCGAGAAGGCAAAGTTCGTCGCAATCCCGACCTCCTCTGGTACCGGCTCCGAGGTCACGCCGTTCGCAATCATCACGGACGCCGAGACCGGCATCAAGTGGCCTATCACGGACTACGAGCTCATGCCGACGATGTCGATCGTCGATACCGACAACATGATGACGCAGCCGAAGGGCCTCACCTCCGCTTCCGGCATCGATGTCCTCACCCATGCCATGGAGGCCTATGTCTCCATCATGGCATCGGACTACACCGACGCTATCGCCCTCAAGGCCGCAAAGCTCGTCTTCGACTGGCTGCCGAAGGCCTATGCGGAGCCCACGAATGTCGAGGCCCGCGACCACATGGCCAACGCCTCCTGCCTCGCCGGCATGGCATTCGCCAACGCCTTCCTTGGCCTCAACCACTCGATGGCACACAAGCTTGGTGCCTATCATCACATCCCGCACGGCTGGGCCAACGCTGTCATCCTCACCCGTGTCGCCCGCTACAACGCTGCTGAGCGTCCGACCCGCATGGGCACGTTCTCCCAGTACCAGTATCCGCATGCCAAGGCGCGCTACGCCGAGATGGGCCGCTTCTGCGGATTCACCGGCAAGGACGACGACGAGGTGTTCGAGAACTTCATGAAGGGCATCGAGGACCTCAAGGACTTCATCGGCGTCAAGAAGACCATCGCCGAGTACGGCGTGGACGAGAAGTACTTCCTCGACACGCTTGACGAGATGTCGCTCAACGCCTTCAACGACCAGTGCACTGGTGCGAACCCGCGCTACCCGCTCGTGGCAGAGATCAAGAGCATGTACCTCGATGCCTACTATGGCCGTCCTGCGACGTCCTATGAGGACGAGGGTCTCGAGATCCGCGAAGAGATGAAGGAGACGCCTGCTCCGGGCCAGGTCGAGGCCGAAGAGGCAGCAGACGAGAAGAAGTCCGAGTAGCAGCTGGGTCAAAGCATTTTCCGAGAGGAAGAAGGAAAACATGAAGCTTTCCGATGATAAGGTCGAGCTTGCCCGCCGTCACAACAAGGTCGTCTACAAGGACGGCGACCGTACCGTCAAGGTCTTCGTTCCGACGAAGCCCGACATCGACATCTTCCGCGAGGCCCTGAACCTCGCCCGCATTGCGACCGCTGGCCTCAACACGCCGAAGGTCCTCGAGGTCTCCCAGGTGATGGATGGCTCCTGGGCTCTGTCCATGGTGTACCATCCGGGCACCACGCTCCACGAGATGATGGTCGAGGCCAAGGGTACGCCGAAGTTCGACGAGCTCCTGCAGCTCTTCGTCGATCTTCAGATCAAGGTGCAGAAGACGCCTGCTCCTGCCGCACTCACGGCTCAGGGAGACAAGCTCGTCCGCATGATTGCCCGCGTCAAGGATCTCGATCCTTCCGTGCGCTATGACCTCCAGATGAAGGCCGACCGCATGAAGCGCGGCTTTGCCATCTGCCACGGCGACTTCAATCCGACGAATGTCGTTATCGGCGAAGGCGAGCCGTTCATCTGCGACTGGACGCATGTGACCGTGGGCCTGCCCGAGGCTGACGCAGCAATGACATACATGCTGCTGAAGCTCGAGTTCCCCGAGGCCGCAGACAAGTACCTCGACCTCTATTCTGTGACGGCAGATGTGCCGAAGCAGAAGATCATGTACTGGCTGCCGGTTGTTGCGGCAGCCGAGCTTTCCCGTGGCCGCAAGGGCAACGAGGAGTTCCTCAAGAGCTGGATCGACGCAGCGAGCGACTACGAATAAAGCTCACAAGGCAAGAGCATTGTCCAGGAGGCGTCTTCCGAAAGGAGGACGCCTCCGTTTTTTTGCCGCTCTCCTGTTTGCCGGGCGTGCGTATGGCAACTGCTGCCTTGAAGCCTATCTGGCACAGTGCCGGCTTCGGGCTTCTTCCGCTGTACATCCTGTCCATCAAACGTCGCTGTCTGGTACAGACCTTCGGTGGTGCCCCCAAACTGCAGATAGGGCGTATCTGAGCATGCCTGCCGTCTTGATGTCTGCCAGCCCCTTCGCTTGTCTGGCTGCAGAACATCGGAGAGACGGGAAGTGATGCTCATGTGACAGCAGCGACACTACAGAGAGATGCAACTAAACAGTAATTGATTTAGAAAATAATAAAATGAGATGAATCAAGTATTTAGAAGAGATTCAAGAAATGCTGCAGACTGCTTTTCAGATACACTCTTTCAGCATCCTTGCATCTCGTGGGCCATTGCAGGCGTGTCTTGGGTTCCGGTCCTGTGCAGACCGAGAGGCATCATTTCAGCGGACGGAAAGCGAGATCGGACAAATCCGATTCTGTAAGCTTCTTTCTTTTCATCCTGACAAGCAGGTGTCCGCGTTCATATGAGTGCGGCGTCAGAGCGTCTCAAGACAGGGAATGCCTGCATGAATGCTGTCAATCTGAAAAGGCTGTCCAGAACTTATGGCTGAGATTTCAGAACAGATGTTGCCCAGATTCTTTCAGGATACTGTATCTGCCGAGTTCGTGGAGCTGTCTCCATAGGAAGAAATGGACTCAGAAACCTGAAAATATGTGACAGTTATGCCAACATTTGTAGAGACAGCATGAATAACAGCTGCTGCCCGCACAATTCCAAGCTCGATTATAGGAATATTCATAACGATAAGTGCTACTAAATAGTTCTCAAAACTAAGGGATAGCGATTGGCACAGATTAGGACGGATAGATGAAATTGGGGAGAGGGAGCGGCATTGCTCTTATTGCAGCAATGTGCGCCATTGTTCTGGCATTGTTCCTGGTGCCTATACGTACCTTTGCGGGCGAGGAAAGCGCAGCGGAGACTGCGGCATCGGCAGATGCCACCGTCACGCCATCCGCAGACGATAGTGCAGGGACTGCCGGCAGCTCAACAGACAGCACGTCTGCCAAAGCAGCCGCAGGCACTTCGTCTGCATCAGAAACGGCAGGTGCCAGCCCTTCTTCCTCTTCAGCATCTTCTGATACGTCGTCCTCTTCGAGCGCTTCCGCAAGCTCTGAGAGCACCAGCTCATCTGCTGCAGGGCAGAGCAGCTCTGACAGCGCTGCAACGGCACTTGCTGCACAGATTCTGGCATCGCCCCTGACTGCGACAGGTGGCATCACAATCCAATACGACACAGCTACCGACATTCATTATGTAGCGGATCCCGAAAGCGCCAACGGCCGCATCATCCTCTACTGCATGAACAACTCGTCGCACTGGCCGCATACCACGCCGACCATTCCGACCGTGCCTTCCTATATCGAAGGCTACCTGACGCCGGATAAATTCAAGTCCCAGGCAGAGTACGAAGCCTGCATGAACAAGCTTCTCGCTATCCTCTATGCCGGCTATCCCTACAACGGCCTGAACATGTATACAATCGTCGACTCGACCACGGGCATCTCCGAGGACGCCTTCAACGCCCTGCTCAACCCGCCAAGCTGGATCAGGACCGACTTCCCCGACTCCATCGGTGACACGGTGTTCTCCTACAGCGACTACCCGGACAATACCGAAAACCTCAATAAGCTTATGCAGTTTGTGAACGAAGAGCTGACTTACTACATGAAAGGCACTACGACCCCCTCCGGCCACACGTCGGCGGAGATCCGCGCCACGCCCTTCTACCAGGCGGCAGTCGCTATGGCCTATGCTCCCTGGTACGACAAGACGCCGCTCGAGATATACAACAAGAACCATTCAGATGCCAATGCGGTAACAGAGGCTGAGGCATACGAGGCCACCCAGTATGCCATCTGGGCAGTGCTCGGCGACTACGGCATCGAGAACAATACGCTCAACTCGAAGAGCGGCGAGGTCACGCAGAAGGCGCTCGCCGTCAAGCTGCTCAACTCTGCGATTGCCGACCAGGTCCTGCGCGCCGAGCCTGACGAGGCCGATGTCACGGTCTCCGGCGACAGCCAGTTCGCCTACGATCCCGAGTACGGGGTATGGAAGACGGGCACGCTCTCGGTGACAGAAGGCGAGAACTACCATGGCCTGTACACGCTCACGCTCCCCTCGGGCGTGTCGGCTCACCTGCTCGACGGCACCCCGGTCTCGACAGTGTCCGCCGGCACGAGCTTCTACCTCGTTTCGACGACGAAGCCTACGGCGACCGATATGAAGATCACGGTGAGCGACACGCTCACCTGGCTGCAGGAATATCGCCAGTACTCGCCCAACCCCGATACCTACACCGCCTCCGACGGCAAGAACTTCCAGCACATGATCGGCGCTGTCATCAAGCAGAAGCAGGTGAACGCCACGCTGAAGCTCTCGCCTGCAAACGAGGGCAGCCTCACCGTTTCCAAGTCGGTGGTGGGGGAGACGGACTCCGCAACCGAATTCACCTTCACGGTCACGCTGGACAATACGAACATCAACGGGAAATACGGGAACATGACGTTCATGAATGGCGTGGCAAACGTCACTCTGAAGAATGGCGAATCTGCGATGGCCGAGCATCTGCCTGCAGGGACGACCTATGGGGTTGTCGAAACCCCGAATTCAGACTACTCGTCTGCCACGACTGGCGGTAGTGGCGAGATTGCGAAGGACGCAACCGCTACGGCCATCTTCACCAACACCCGCCTCTACAAGCTTACAGTGAGCAAGACTGTCTCGGGCCAGGCGGCAGATGCCTCGCAGGTCTTTACCTTCACGGTCACGCTGAAGGGCGCAGACGGAAATCCGCTTTCCGGCACGTATGCCTATACCGGTGCAACGACGTCAGATTCTGGTGCCACAGCTCCTGCAGATGGCACGATCACGTTTAACGAAAACGGCGTGGGAAAGGTCAGCCTGAGCAGTGGCCAGCAGGTCACGATCGGAGGCATCCCTTCCGGCAGCAGCTATACGGTGGAAGAAGCCACAAGCAATGAAGACAATGCCCTGAAATACGATGTCACGTCCACCGGATCGTCAGGCGCGCTGTCTGCTGATGCAACCGCTGCTTTCACCAATACAGTACAGGTGGGCACTCTCTCGGTGACCAAGCATGTGGAGGGTGAAGTGAACTCCACGAGGAATTTCACCTTTACGGTGAAGCTTGGCGGATCGGGTGCAAACCTCACAGGAACATACGGCGATATGGAATTCTCCAACGGAGAGGCAACCTTCACGCTTGCTGACGGCCAGACCAAAACCGCATCGAATCTGCCGGCAGGTGCTACCTATACAGTGACCGAGGAGCTGAACAATAGCTACACCACCACTTCCGAGAATGCGGAAGGCACGATTGCAAAGGATGTGACGTCTCAGGCAAGCTTCACCAACACGCGCAGCATGTCATCGCTTCCTCTCACCGGATCTGATGGAGTGGGGCCGACCTACCTTGCGGGCATCGCCGTGCTTGCTGGCGCGGCCGTCTGGATGCATATCCGCCGCCATGCTTCTGCGAAGGGCGGTGATGGCCGTGACTAGGAAGAACCGCTTCACTGCAATCAGGCGCAGCCTCGTCCTGGCTGCCGTCACAGCTTTCGCGCTCCTTCTCGCTATGCCTGCTCCTGCATATGCATCGGACGCGGGAAACCTGACCGTCAATGCTGCCGATGGCTCAGCGACTGAATTTGTCGCCTACCAGATCTTCGCGGGCGATGTGGCAGACAGCACTAACGGCGCGAAGACTGTCGCAAACATCGCGTGGGCAACCGAAGCAGCTGCCTCGGCTGTCCCCGCGGCAATCCAGAGTGTCAATCCGTCCGTGCGTGCCGAGAGCGTCGCAGATGCAAACGATGCTGCAGAATGGATCAGAAACAATGTCCAGAGCGGCTCTGCTTCTGCCCAGGGTTTTGTTCCCAACGCAATCGCTTCCGCTCTTATGCAGACGGCAGCTGAGAGGGAGACCCTTGAAGCGGGCGTGTCCAAGCCTCTGAGCGCAGGCTATTGGATTGTCGCGAGCAGGGATTCGAGCGTCGGCCAGGACCAGTCTGGGACTTCTGCCATCCTTGTGGTGGTTGGCGGCTCCGATGTGACGGTTGCTGCCAAGTCCGGCGTACCGACAGTGGAAAAGCAGGTGCTCGAGGACTCGGATGATGTCTGGCAGAAGCAGGCGGACGCCACAGCAGGAGACGACCTTTACTGGCGTCTCGATGCGACGGTGCCTTCCATCCTCTCGAGCTATACCTCCTACAAGATCGTCTTCGACGACACGCTTGGCGCAGGCCTTGCCGAGCCTTCCGATATCCATGTCTACCTTGCTTCTGCAGCCGCAGACGTGTGGGAGACAGGTCTTGAGGTTTCCGAAGGCTGGACAGAGCTCGACGATGGGGAATACACACCTACCTATACGCCTGCAGCAGATGGCGGAAGCTTCAAGGTTGCGCTCGATCTGATGGAGGCTGTCAAGGCCCATGCAATCGATGCTTCCCAAGGAGTTCGTGTTGTCGTCATCTACAGTGCGCCTCTGAGCGCATCTCTTGGGACCGGCCTGGAGAACGGCAGTGTGAACACTGTCACGCTCATCTATCCGAAGTCGACCTATTCGACCGAGACGACCACTACCCAGGAATCCAAGGCGGTTGCCTATAGCTGGAATCTCATCCTCACGAAATGCGATGCAGATGACGGCACGCCGCTTTCTGGAGCGGTGCTGAGGATCAGGGACGACAGGGGACGCTATCTGGCCCCGGATGGCACCTGGTCTTCTGACGAGGCAACGGTCACGACCGGGAGCGACGGTATGATCTGTGCCAAAGGTGTCGATGCAGGCACCTTCACAGTGGAGGAGGTCTCGGCACCGGCGGGATACCAGGCATTTGCTGGGACGCGGACCATCACGCTTGCGGTTCCTTATGAGCCGGACCAGATTGTGTCTGGCCCTGCCACGAGGAACTCAGCTGAAGCCGAGCTCTCTGCAGAATCTCCGCTCAAAGCGTCTGGCTTCGATAGCGCGAGCGGCATAGCTACGGTATCGGTGCCCAATGCACATGAAGAAACTTCCATTCTTGAGAAGCTTGGCCTTCCCGACATGAGCGATCTGAACCCTTCCGGCCTTGCTCTGGGGCTTGTGGTCCTAGGAGCAGCCATTCTGATAGCAGCAGGCGTTCTCAGAAGAAGAGGGGGAGACAGGCACTAGGCACAGATGCGTGATGCAGGAAGCATCATGTGATTGCAGACAGATATTGATCCGCGTACAGAAAAATATGGAGGACACTATGAAGCAGCACACAAGCATTGCCGCAAAGGCCATAGCAGCAGGCCTGAGCTTTGCGTTGACGATGGGGAGCGTGGCAGCACCGGTCACGATCGCACTGGCAGATGATACAGGCACTTCTGCGAGCGGCACCACGACGACCACGGACAGCCAGACGGACTCTGTGACCATCGAGAAGAACGCTAACAACACCTCCGATGCCACGACGACGGTCGGCTATCAGATCTTCAAGGCCGATGTTGTGGACAACGGGTCATCGAAGACCGCCTCGAATATCGCCTGGGCAAGCGACGAGGTCGCAACCGTGGTCAATGCCCAGATCAAAGCGCTCGACAGCTCCTATACGGGAACGACGGCCCAGGAAGCCGCAGACTATCTGGCGACGCATCTTCCTGCGGAAGGAAGCTCCGGTACGGACACGATCATCGAGAGCGGGAAGCTCTATTCCAATATCGCTAACGCCCTGCGTGCTGACACGAGCCTGACCCCGACGACGCTCACGATTGGTGAGGCGAAAGTCCTCTCCCCAGGCTACTGGCTCTTCTTGACCAATAGCGATTCGACCAACAACGGCACCAACCAGGTGGGCACCGCTCCCATCTATGCGGTGGTAGGCGGCAGCGCCCTCACCATTTCGCCCAAGTCCGATCTTCCTAAGGTGACCAAGGAAGTGAAGAACGATGCAGCGGGTGCCGGCTGGAGCAACGTCGCCGATTCCCAGGTAGGCCAGAACCTGCAGTACCGTCTGAGCGGTACGGTCGCTGATGCACTGCCCAGCTACAGAACCTACTACTACAAGTTCACCGATACCCTTTCTGCTGGCCTTACTGCCGATAGCTCGACTGTTAAGGTCACGGTGAACACCAACGGCACAGACTATACGGTTGCGTCAACTTCGTATACGACGTCGCTTGATTCCAACGACAACGGTACGAGCACGCTCGGGGTGGAGTTCGCCAACCTCAAGAGCCTGACAGACACCTCCGGTGCAACGATTCCGGTGAATGCAGGCACCCATGTGTATGTGACCTATAACGCCAAGCTCGACACAGCCAAGGCGTACAAGGTGGCGAGCGAGTACAATGACAACTCCGTCAAGCTCACCTACTCCAACAACCCCGGTACCGACAGCAGGGGCGATTCCACGCCGGCGAGCGTGCGCGACTACACCTACAAGCTCAATCTGGTGAAGGTCGACAGCTCGCAGCAGAGCACGAAGCTTTCCGGCGCGAAGTTCACCATCCAGGCAACGAAGCCCGATGAGGGTACCGGTACGCAGTACGTGCAGTCTGACGGCACCCTGGGCGACGACCCTTACGTATTCACGACAGGCGACGACGGCTCCATTTCCGTGTCTGGCCTCGATGTGGGCACCTACACGGTGGTCGAGACTCAGGCTCCGGATGGCTACAACACGGTACCGAGCTTCGATTTCTCGATTACGGCTACCTACGAGAATGGCGCACTCACCAAGGTCGGTGCGAGCACCACGAACGCCACCGCTGCCGACGCCTCGGTGGGCAGCGATAACGCCGTCACCGTCACCGTCAAGGACAAGGCGGGCATGAGCCTGCCTCTTACCGGCCAGGCGGGCGTGACCCTTACCTGGGTTGCCGGCGGTGTCGTCCTTGCCTTCGGTATCACGCACCTTGTGCGTTCCCGCAAGCGTGACGAGAACAGCGCTGAGTAGCATCTGCCCTGCACGTTATTCATGCTCTGGCAGGCCCCGCATTGCGGGGCCTGTTCTTTGAGAAGGTGAGATCGTTTGGGAAAAGGTGAGGGAAAGAAGAGAGCCCGGCGCAGACTGCCGCGCTGGGCAGACCGGCTCATCACGGCTCTGGTGATCCTTTTTGGTGTCGGCCTTCTTGTGTGGCCGTGGGTGGTCGATTACTTCGAAAGCCAGGGCGTTGGCGCTACGATCTCGAAGGTCACAGCCGAGGTCGATGCGCTTCCTGCTGACCAGAAGCAGTGGTATCTCCAGCAGGCACAGAGCTACAATACCGTGCTTGCCGGAGATGCGCCTTCGATACCCGAGGACGATATCGTTTCCTATGGCCAGCAGCTCACCTATGAGAACGACCCCATGATGAGCTGGATCGAGATTCCCTCGATCAATGTCAGCATGCCGATCTATCACGGCACCTCCGATGCGGTCCTGATGGCAGGCGTGGGACATCTTGAGGGCTCGAGCCTGCCTGTCGGGGGCGCATCGACGCATACGGTCCTTACGGCACACTCCGGCATGCGGAACCTCAGGATGTTCGACGATATCCACGAGCTCGAGGAAGGCGACATCGTCCTGCTGCATACGATGGGAGATGTCCTGGCCTACCGTGTCACCTCTTCGGAGGTGGTCTGGCCCGATGAGACCTCATCGCTTGCCATCCAGCCAGGCCAGGATCTCCTGACGCTTGTTACCTGCACGCCCTACGGCGTGAACGACCATCGGCTTCTGGTCCATTGCGTGAGGACCGACTATTCGCAGGAGGAAGCACAGGAAGCATCAATGCTTCAGAACAGGCACTGGGGTGCCCGCGAATGGGCTGTCCTTATCGTGGCCGTTGCCGCCGCTGCCCTTGTCCTCGATATCGTTGTCTACCGTCTCCGCAAGAAGGCAAAGCTCAAGAAGAAAGCACAGGATCAGGGACCATCCGGCAGCGATGGGCCAGACATCCTTTTGCCTGGACAGAAGAAGAGATAGGAAGCGAAGGCCCGCCATCCGTGCGGGCCTTCTTTGCTGCTGGAGGCCATTCTGCGAACCTGTGCCGGAGCGTCTTATACCGTTCATGGAATCGAGAGGATATCTTCGCTGGCTTGCTGAAACGCTGTCCAAGAACATGGCCATAGCCCCTGCAATCTGCAAAGGCGCAGCTCATGGCTGCAATGGATGCTGAGTGTCTGTGACGGACACTGCGTTGAATGTCTATGGATGCGTGTACATCTTTCTGGCATGGACAGCAGTTCATTGCATAACCGTTTACAGAGAATTATCAAAAGATATCTGAATAGTTACTAAGGTGAGAACTCCCTGCTGAGGGCTCTGCATTTTCGGGGGAAGGGCAGAGCTGGCAGGGAGTTTTCTGCACGATGTGGAGAGGAAGAGAGAATATGGCTACTCCCTATACCGAAGAGCTCGGCCAGGCCTATACCGGCGTGACCGTAGCCCAGGAGGCAGCACGCTGCCTCCTCTGCCATGACGCGCCCTGCTCGAAGGGGTGCCCGGCAGGCACCGATCCTGCACGCTTCATCAGGAGCGTGCGCTTCAGGAACTTCAAGGGCGCTGCAGCAACCATCCGCAGCAACAATGCGCTTGGCGCTGTCTGCGCACGTGTGTGCCCGACAGAGCGCACCTGCGAGCTTGCCTGCTCGCGCACCGGCATCGACAAGCCGATCGATATCGGCGGCATCCAGCGCTTCGTCTGCGACTTCGAGGAATCCTGTGACATGGAGGTCCTTGCTGCTGGCGAGGCGAACGGAAAGTCGGTTGCTGTCGTGGGTTCGGGCCCTGCTGGCCTTCAGGCAGCAGCATCGCTTCGGGTTCTTGGCTATGCGGTCGATATCTATGAGGCAGAAAAGGTAGCAGGCGGTGTCCTTCGCTATGGCATCCCCGAGTACCGCCTTCCGAATGCCGTGGTCGACAGCGAGGTCGCACGCATCGAGAGGCTGGGTGCTCACTTCCATCTGAACACGAAGGTCGGCCAGGATATCACGCTCGATGAGCTCAAGAGCACGCATGATGCCGTGCTGGTCTGCGTCGGCTACTCCGAGCCCAAGATGCTTTCCGCTTTCGAGGGCAACGAGGCAGCAGAGACGGCGGTGCATTTCCTGCACAGGGTCAAGGAGTCGGCAGGCACGCTCTCCCTGCCCAAGAGCGTTCTGGTGATCGGTGGCGGAGACTCCGCTATGGATGCCGCCACGTCGGCCAAGAAGGCGGGCGTCCCCTATGTCACGGTCGTCTGCCGCAAGTTCCTGACGGCGTTCCGCGCCTCCAAGGCAGAGCTCGAGGCTGCGCAGCGTGCAGGCGTCACGATCATCGATGGCTATGCGCCTGAGAGCGTGGATGGCCATACCGTGACCTTCCGCCACCGCGAGGCAGATGCCAGCTTCACCTGCACGGCTGACCTTATCGTTCTGGCTGTTGGCCAGAAGGCAGATGCTTCGGGCCTCCAGCTTGACCTCACGTCCGACGCACAAGGAAACACGACTCAAGATCCTCAGGTCTTCGTCGCGGGCGATATCGTCTCGGGCGACAAGACGGTCGTCAATGCCGTGCGCTGCGCCAAGCAGGCCGTGGCCGCGATCGATGCATATCTGGGAGGGGAGCGCTGATGGCTGTGAAGGATCTTTCCATCGACTTTCTGGGAGTCCACTTCGACAATCCGTTCTGCCTGGCTTCTTCGCCGGTAGGCAACTGCTATGAGATGTGCCGCAAGGCCTATCAGGCAGGCTGGGGCGGCGTCTACTTCAAATCGGTAGCCCCTGCCTCCTTTGTTATCAATGAGGTGTCTCCGCGCTTCGATACCCTCAAGAAGGAGGGCACGGATTTCGTCGGCTTCAAGAACATGGAGCAGACCTCGGAGCGCCCCTTCGAGGATTCCATGGCTGACATGGCGCGCCTCAAGAAGGAGTTCCCGAACAAAGTGCTGATTGCCTCCATTATGGGTCCGACCGAGGCTGACTGGACCGAGCTGGCACGCCGCGCCACCGCGACCGGTGCCGACATGCTCGAGCTCAACTTCTCCTGCCCGCAGATGACGACACACGCGATGGGCTCCGATGTGGGCACGAATCCCGAGCTCTGCGAGAAGTATGTCGCTGCTGCCAAGCGGGGCACGAATCTGCCGATCGTCGCGAAGATGACGCCCAACATCACCGATATGGTGCCGTCTGCAGAGGCTGCGCTCAGAGGAGGCGCCGCGGGCATCTCCGCCATCAATACCGTGAAGTCCATCGCCAATCTCGACCTCCAGAACTTGGTGGGCATGCCGATGATCGACGGGAAGTCCTCGGTCTCGGGATATTCGGGCAAGGCCGTGAAGCCAATCGCCCTGCGCTTTGTGAACGAGCTCTACAAGCGCATTCCCGGTGTCCAGATTTCCGGCATCGGCGGCATTGAGACCTGGGAGGATGCTGCAGAGTTCATCCTTCTGGGTGCCCGCAATCTCCAGGTCTGCACTGCTATCATGGAGTATGGCTACCGCATCATCGACGATCTGACGAGTGGCCTTGCCTATTACATGAAGGAGCGCGGCGTCGACCATCTGGAAGATCTGGTCGGGCTTGCCTCAGAAAACATGCTGCCGGCAGAGGAGCTTGACCGCAGCTACAAGGTCTATCCCGCCTTCGATATGGACAAGTGCGTCGGGTGCGGCCGCTGCTACGTGTCCTGCTATGATGGCGCGCATCAGGCACTTGCGTGGGATGAGGAGAAGAGGCGCCCGGTGCTGGACCGCGAGCGCTGCGTCGGCTGCCATCTCTGCGCCCTCGTCTGCCCTGCACATGCCATCTCCAAGGGCGATGTCGTGATCAAGCCGGGATTTGCCGGAGATCCGGCTGCCAAGAAGGTGTGCTGATGGGCCGTGCGCAGTCTCTGGCGATAGCGCTTCTCTGCACTGCGTGGATGGCAATAGGGCCAGCAGCAGGCCTTGTCGGCTGGGCAGGCTTTGCCGGCTGCACCGCCTACTTCACGAGCCCCAGAAAGGGCGCAGACGGCCTGCCGATGCTCTTTGCCAGCGTCGGCAGCGGCAGCCTCTTTGCCTTCATATCGCTTCTTCTGGGCAGCCTTGCCGGATCGGGCGTCCTTGGGTATGCGGTCGGACTTGGAATGACGTGCGTGACGACCTATCTCATGTGCGCCGATGCCCGCTTCGATATCCTCGGCTTCATCTCGGGTGCCTTCATAGGATCGTTCTCCACCTTCGCGGCAGGCGGATCTCCCATGGTTGTGCCGTCTCTTGCGGCAGGCATCCTGCTCGGCCTTGCCTGCGACAAGGCAGGACAGGCAGCAGCGCACAGAGCTGAGAACAGGAAGGTCCAGAGCCGGTAGACACAAGCCACCGACGTCACCATCTGTCTCTTTGGGCAGGCAGTCTCCCTGTGAGGCTGCCTGCCCTGGCATAAGAGGGGAAGCAGCCTCTTGGCCCGGAGATGCTCTGCACGCAGGAATGGCACAGGAGCCAGGCAGCTGGTATGCCCCCTGCATCGATTGCATCAGGGTGTCTGCCCAGAGCGTGCCGCTGGAGCTGTCCCTGCGGTTTTAGGCGATGGGAAAAGATGGGGACAGCGGTGCGGCAAGCACAAGGTTCTCTCAGCGCTTCGCAAGCGCCCGGCAGGCTCAGATCCCAAGCATCTCAAGCGGATGCCAACAGCAGGCGTTTGCTGCGGCATCTGCTCAGTCCTGCCATCTTGTGGACGCCGGCAAGTTGTGGCGGATGACAGGGTAGAACCTACGCAGTGACGTATTGGGAGAAAGGATGTCTATGGCTAACAAGCGCAAGGTGGAATGGCAGGACTTTGCATCGGATATCGTGAGGGCAATCCCGCGGGGCGTGCTTCTCACGACAAAGGCTGACGGCAAGGTCAATACGATGACCATCGGATGGGGGACGATCGGCACGAACTGGTCGGCGCCGGTCTTCGAGGCCTATATCCGCACGAGCCGCTATACGGCCCAGATGCTCGAGCGCAATCCCGAGTTCACGGTCAATGTGCCGCTCACCGGCTTCGACAGGAAGATTGTCGGCATCTGCGGCAGCTGCCATGGCAACGAGGTGGACAAGGTCGAGAAAGCAAGACTCACGCTTGTCGACTCCGACGAGGTGAGCGTGCCGGGCATAGCGGAGCTTCCGCTCACGCTCGAGTGCAGGGTCATCTACCGCCAGGTGCAGGATCTTGCGCTCTATCCTGAAGATATCGCAGGCAGGTTCTATCCGCAGGATGTGGACTCTTCGGCTACCGGCTCCAACTGCAATCCTCACATCATGGTCTTTGGCCAGATCGTAGGCTCCTACCTGATCGAGAACTAGCCTCCCAGCTCTTCTGTTCCTCTGCCGGGGCTGCCGCTGTGGCAGCCTCGGCATGCTTTTGCACCGTCATGCGTCCGGATTGATGAGGACCGGGCATTGCTGTATCCGGGATTCTGTCTGCAGATACGGTCCCGCATCCTTCTGGGGGGACCT
>NZ_JBEVTM010000039.1:0-8061 GCF_040884255.1 Olsenella sp. AGMB03486 | reverse complement strand
GGTCTCATGGGGACAGGACGCGCTTCCAGGGGCATTCGGCAGCGGAAGGGATCTCCCTGCAGGTCCGGGAGGCTCAGGCCTTGCGGACATGGGATGCCGTGCCGCTTGACGGGGTTCGGGACATATGAGACCACTTTGGATACTGGGACTTTTGCTATAATCTTTCATGCTTAAATAGCAGGCGAAAGCGAAGGAGCTCCTATGGTCACCAAGGATGATGCGTGTTGGATAATCGGCCTTTCCGCAGGTGCGGGCATTGGCGTATACCTTGATGGCGGCTGGGGCGTCGATGCGCTTGTCGGGCGTGAGACCAGGGCTCATAACGACATCGACCTGTTCGTTCAGCGCGGGGATTACCAAAGGTTCGTGGATCTAATTGCTGATGAGGGGTTTTCCGAGGTGGCTGCATCTTTCACCACCGAAGATCACACGGTGTGGCAAGACGAGGCGGGGCGCATCGTCGACCTGCATTGCTTCGATTTCGCCGAGAATGGCGATATTCTGTATCAGGGAGATCGTTTTCCCGGGGAGGTCTTTTCGGGGAGGGGGCGCATCGGCGAGGTGGAGGTGTCGTGCATCGACCCCGAAAGCCAGCTGTTGTTTCACTTGGGCTATCAGCATGACGAGCACGACGTCCACGATGTCATGCTCCTATGCCGTGAGTACGGTTTCGACGTTCCCGAAGAATATCGCTAGCTGTTGCTTTTTGCATCGGGTCACGACTTCAGCGCTTGCCGCAGATGCGCTGCGCCAGACCGCCCTGGACATCAAGCCACGCCGTATATGGCCCTCCGCGCACGCGAGTCCCATTTCGCCTGCTTGATCCAGTACTCGTAGAACGGATAGGGGGTCACCTTGTACTGGCGCCAGGTCTTCTCGTACGTGCCGCGGGCCGCCTGCCTCACTATGAGCTCGGCGAGCTCGTCCGCGCTCCTGCGGACCTTGAAGCACCACGTCCACTTGAACCAGGCGAGGTAGTTCTCGAGGCGTCTCGTGGAGACGCCCCGGAACCTGCCGATGAAGTGCCTCATCTGGGAGTGGAGGCTGTTCACCCTGTTGATGGCGTGCTCCTCCCTCTTGCTGGCGATGTGCTCGCCGACGCCGAGGGCGGGCAGGACGCGGCGGTACACGTGCGCACGGTCCGTCGAGATTATCGCGCCGACCGCGAGCTTGTCGGCGAGCAGCTCCCTGGCTGCCGCCTCGTCGAGGCCGCCCCTCCCCGCGATCTCGTAGAAGATGTCGCCGGCGTCGTTGATGCCGGTGAGCACGCATATCTTCTCGTGCCCGTCGGTTCCCTGCGACCTTGCGCGGGGCTTCCTGGGCACGCCGGACTCCGACCTGGAGCGGTTTCCCTTGAAGCTCTCCCTGAAGAAGCACTCGTCGAGCTCGGCCCCGCCGCCGGCCTCCACGCGGAAGGCGGGCATGCGCTTGGCCATGGCCTCGAGCAGCCTGTGGCGCATGAAGAACGCCGTCTTGAGGCACACGCCGCACTTTTCCGCCGACTCGCGCAGCGGGAGCATGTCCACGTGGCACTCCGCGAACCTCATCCAGGCCGACCTGTCGAGCTTGGTGGTGGAGAAGATGCGCATGGTGGCGTCGGTGAAGGTCCTGGCGCACCCTCGGCAGAGGAACCGCTGACGGCCGCGCCCGTCTCGCCCCCTCTTCACGTAATGCGGGGAGCCGCACCAGGGGCAGGCTCTGTCGGGATCGTCTTCCGCCCCCTCGCTTGCCGCGAGGTCGAAAAGCTCCGCGTCTATCAGCGCCTTGAGCGATCTCAGGGCCCTGCTCTTCTCGGCAGCCGTCATCTGCGGGAGGAACTGCCTCGTCAGCTGGGTGAGCACGTCTTCCATTGCAACCTCCATCTTTCCTGATGATGGAATTGTCGCAATTGGGGGTCCTGCTGCGTGTACTGTGCATAGGACACTTATCCAAAGCGGTCTAACACAACGGTCCTAATGGACATGGTGCTTGCAAACGTAAATTTAGAATGTCATCTGTAAGATTCCGTTTAGCAACCAAACAGCAGTGGGAGGGATTCTAAGGAGATCAGTTGGGACAAATTGTCCCAGAGTTCCTCCATATAGCTGAATGTTCCTAAGGCGGTTATTAAAGGTGGGATAATTGATGAGATGTGTAAAGCGCATCGCTAAGAGAAAGACCGCACATGAGCAATTTTGAAATCATCCCGGTATCGAGTGCCGGCACACTCGACATAAGCCCAGCCTCCGATGAGCTTTCGATTCTCGATTCCTTCGAAGCCCTGGAATTCGAATTCGACGACGCGGTAGACAAGGCGAGTAGGCTGGACTATGGGATCGCCGCAGGAAGCGGCTTGCTGACCGGGCTGCTCAGCGTGTTTCTCGGAAAGCCTCTTTCTGTCGAAGAGGCAGCGAAGATCGGTGGTAAGGAAGCCGACAAGATTGTCATAGACGCAGCGAGGGCCTTCGGCTGCGACCTTCCGAACGATAAGGCCATATTCGACAAGGACGGCAGATGCAGCACCGAAGTCCTGGCCAAGGCAATCAAGTTCTTGGAAGACAAATTCCCAATTCCTCAGGACAAGCTTACCCCTGAGTTCGGAGGAGGGCTTCAGCACCACCTTCGAGATTTCTCACACCATCCTACCGTTCTCGGCCTCTTCTTCTCCATCCTCGGCCAATTTACGGGCACGGGCTACGGCACCGACACGGACGGCAACTTCATCAAGCTGCTGTTCCCCGAAAACGCCCTTGTAGGGAAGAACGTCCCCGAGAAGATCGCCATCGGTACGTTCAATTGGCTGTTCCACCTTGTCAGCGACATAGACGGGTCGAACCAAAAGGCCGGCAAGGGAACCGGCATCCCGGGGCCCATTCTGTCCATGCTAAAAGAGCTTTCTTCCACGCCGCTGTTCAAGAACGTTAAGGTCAACTACAAGGAAAGCGAGATCTCGTTCTCGAAATGGGTCTCCAAGCTGTTCAATGGCACCTACTTCAAGGATTCGGAAGGAAAGCCTGTCCGCTTCGACTTCAGGACGGAGATGGGCTTGGCCACGCAATTGCTGGAGCAGTCCCTTTTCGTTCTTGCAAACGAAGTCGTCGTCCGCGTTTTCTACACCGTCTCGAGACTTGCTTCGGAGATAAAAACGAAGCGCATAGCTTCGTTTGCGGAGCTCGACCGATTGGATCCGAAGGGCTTTCTGCCGATCAACAACAGGGCCCTTACGAGGATGTGCACCGTTTCCAGCGGCACGTTCCTAGCAGTCAATTCCGCTGGCAGCGCTATTAAGGCAGGGATAGCTTCTAAGGGAAACAAGGCCGCATTCGCCAAAGCGTTCTTCCTGAACATCAACTATCCCGGCATCGGAAGGTTCGCCGTCGCTTGCTTCTTTGACGCCAAATACATCAAGGAAGACGTCGCAACTGTGTACAAGAAAGCGATGGCCGAACATGAGAGGCAGAAGCAACTAAGGGAACAGGAGCTTCAGAGGCTTTCCGCAAAATATCGATTCTTGACGCTCAACTCTGACCAAACCAGGCTCCTGTACTCCTTCCAGTCGATGATGGTGGCCTTTGACATCCTGAGCACGAAGAAGGCGGATCTGGCGCTAGTGAAAACAAGATGGAAGGACGAATGGGAGGCCACCGTCTGCGAATCCCTGGATGTGGCCAGAGATGAATTCTTCATCCGCAGCGGCAGGCAAGCATTCGATTTAATGGAAGAGATCTCCAACGATGTCGAAGACCGCTCCTGGATTGACCTGCTGGTTCTCGAGCTATCTAGATTTACGCCTTACTACCAGCTAGGTCTCGAAGAGAACAAGCCTTATAAGAAACTCAAGGTCAAGACCGACTACCTTGGCGACGTTTTCTGCAAGGGGCAGAACTACATTGACAGCACCGATGTGAAGGCAATTCAAAAGGCATACACGCATGCGATCGGAACGATAACCGGCAATCGAAAAAGGGTGGCTGCTGCAGCGGTAGCGACGCTTGCGGTCACCGCGGCGACTGCAGGAGGCGCATTATTCTTCGCTCCTGAAATTGCAGTGCTCATCGCAGGCGATGCGGTTGTCGGGCTCTCAGGTGCAGCATTGACTAGCGCCAGCCTGGCTTTCGTCGGAGGAGGCTCGCTTGCAGTTGGCGGCATGGGCATGGCTGGCGGAACCGCGATTCTTACTGGAGGCGGCGCACTTCTTGGCCTCGCGGGATCAGGTGTAACCACGGCGGCGAGCGTTGCCGTGCAATCGTCCGAGTCTTTCGTGCAAAGCGAATGTTCCAAGCTTCTAGCGTTCTGCTCCGAGATCGCCGTCAAGAAATACGGACGCTACGACATCGCCTCTCTAGCGCAACAAGGAATGCAGAACTGCGCAGAGGAGCTACGCGCCGAAATCGAGAAGCTGTCGAATAAGGAAAACGGTCAAGACAAAAAGCTTATCTCCCAAATGAAGAAAAGCTTGAAGTGCATGGAGCGTTGCGAAAAGGCTCTCGAGAAACTGCAAGATTCAAGGAAATTGCTGGATTAGCTCGACCGGGACAAATTGTCCCAATGGGGACATTTGAAACTCATAACCGATTAGCACCAAGCCACTTGCGATTATTCCAAACGAACAATGTCCAAATCATTTTGCAAACGTGCAGGTTGGTGACATCATATGTAAGCCACTTGCGCTAATTGTCCTCCGATGATTGACTGGGGAGATTCTATCAAATGTGTAGCCGCACGGTGCAATGTCGCCTGAAGTCTGCTTAAACGAACATAAGACTGGACCCAAGAACTAGGTGCTATTCGCGACCTCACGTGACCCACGAAAAAGCCTCGGGCACTCCGAAAAACCGTGACCTAAATTTGACCGCATGCCCAAACGTCGATTTTTGAGACTGGGTGTAAATAGGATTCACTAGAACAAACTGCGACAAACTGGGACAAACTGGAGAAAGTTTTCAACTATAGAGTGAAAGTAGCCCGTATAGGCTTTGTGCAATAAGAAAACCCCAGTTTAACTGGGGTTTTCTTATTACGATCGCACCCCCTAGGCTTCTCACGGTCAGGGAGCTGACGGAGGCGCACGTGAAAGAGACCGGCGGAAATCACATCGCACCCAAGGAAACGGAGGCGAGGAGCGCTCTCTCGAGTGCTCCCTGGAACTCGTCAGCTGTCATCTGCGGAACCAAATCCTTGATGTTCCTCACGCGGGCGAAAACAGACCTCATGGCGGTGCCGCAGTACTTCCTCTTGCCGGGGGCAAGCAGGCGATCCATCGCGTCCAGGTCAACATCGAACAACACGCTGCCGTGGAACACGACCAGGTCGCCAGCGTCTTGCCATGCGCATCCGCATACCTTGCGACCGGCGACGTAGACGTCGTTGCGGTCGTTTCGGACGGCCGGCACGCCCAGGGCCATCAGGGCCCGCTCGGGAACCTCCATGGCGCGCGGAAGGAAATCACGCGGCACCGCCATCGAGAATGCCACGCACCCCTCGTCGCGGTAGACCGCCCCGCCGCCGCTTTGCCTCCGGACGATGTCGACACCCAGCTCCTTGGCAAGTGCGGCGTCGACTTCCGCTTCAATGTCTTGGTTGAAGCCCACTGAGACGCAGGGGGCGTCCCGGTGGGTGAAAAGGAAGGGCGTGCCCGTGCGAAGAAGCTCCTGCTCGAAGGCGAGGTTCTCGTAAGCGGTGCGGTAGGGGCTCTTCACGACGTTCAGCATCAGCCCACCGTCGCCAGGAGCTGGCCCTCGGACACCATGCCGCCCTTGCAGGCAATGCCAATCTTTCCAGCGCACGGTGCCACGACCTCCATCGTGCCCTTGCCCTGCTCGAGGGAAGCAACTACTTGCCCGGCCTCCACGGTATCGCCGTCTGCGACCTTCCAGAAAAGTATCGCGTTGCCTCGGGTCGATCTGATCTCCATGGTTCCTCCTACCTCAAGTACGCTGCGACTTCCGCCGGCGTGAGCACCATGCCAGCGGACACGACCTTGCCGTCAACGACCAGCGCAGGCAGGCTCATGGCGCCGTAGCCCATGATGCGGTCCATGTCGGTGATGTACTCAAGCTCCGCCTCGAGCCCCAGCTCGGCGATGGCCGCTTGGGCGTTCTCGTTCAGCTCGTGGCAGCAGCCGGACCCCAGCACCTTCACCTGGCGGGCGCCTCCGCAGCCGCAGGGCTCTGCCTTCATCTGCGGAGCGCCATCATTGCACGCGCAGGGAACGGCGGCCTTCTCTTCCTTCTTCTTTCCGAATCCGAACAATCCCATGACAATTTCTCCTTTCGACGCGCCCGCACCGTGCGGGCTCCTAACCGGTTAGAACAGCGGCTGCAGGAAGTTGAACACGTAGCCGCTTATGCACATGCCGACGATGCACAGCCCCAAGAACGTCACCATCAGCTTCGGCTTGATGACGCGGGAGAGCATGGTCAGGCTGGGGATGGACAGCGTGGTGACGCTCATCATGAAGGCCAGCACCGTGCCCAGGCCCGTGCCCTTGTAGTACAGGGCCTCGGCGATGGGGATGGCGCCGAATGTGTCGGCGTAGATAGGCGCGCCGACGAGGGTGGCCAGCACCACGGCGAAGGGGTTGCCGTCGCCCAGGACCAGCTCGATCCACTCGGCGGGGATCCAGTTGTGGATGAAGGCGCCGATTCCCACGCCCAGCAGGATGTACGGGAACACCTTCTTGAACGTGCCCCAGGTCTCCTTGCGGGCATAGGCCAGGCGCTCGGCCACGGTCATGGACAGGAGCTCGGCGTCCGCCGGCGCGTCGCCGCGGACGAAGTCGGCCAGGTGCTCCTCCATGCCCATGCGCTGGATGATGGTGCCGCCGGCGATGGCGATGAGCAGGCCAACCACCGTGTAGGCAACGGCAACGCCCGGGCCGAAGATGCTCATGATCAGCACCAGGCTGCCCAGGTCCACCATGGGCGAGCTGATGAGGAAGCTGAAGGTGACGCCCAGGGGCAGGCCCGCGCGGGTGAACCCGATGAACAGCGGGATCGAGCTGCAGCTGCAGAACGGCGTCACCGTTCCCAGCAGTGCTCCCACCACACTTCCCCAGATTCCCTTGAAGCGGCCCATGATCTTGCGGCTGCGCTCGGGCGGGAAGTGGCTCTGGATGTAGCTGATGGCGAAGATGAGCACGCACAGCAGGATGACGATCTTCACCGTGTCATAGATGAAGAAGTGGAGCGTGCCGCCCCACTGGCCCGCTGCGTCAATGCCTAGCGCGCCCAGCAAGGCGGCGATCAGTTCGCTCAGCCACTGCATCTTCAGCACCTGGTCCAAGATGAACGTTCCGATGGATTCCATTGGGACTCCTTTCATATTGATGTATCGATATATATCGATGTTATGACGACAATATAGGAGTCACATAGATATATGTCAATATATGAATTTGCGTGATATACTGAAGCTGCCAGACAGACAGGAGGAAACCATGGACAACGAGAGCCTCGCGGCGGCGTTCAAGGCGCTGGGCGACCCCACGCGCCTGCGCATCTACCAGGCCATCAAGGACAAGGACGATATCTGCGCGTGCAAGATTCTTGAGCAGATGGACATCACCCAGCCCACCCTTTCCCACCATGTGAAGCAACTCTGCGCCGCCGGGCTGGTCAGCTGCCGCAAGGACGGCCGCTGGATGCGCTACTCCGCCAATCGCGAGACGGCAGCCGTCCTTTCCGATTGGATATCCGGTTAGGCCGTGACCCAGCGTGACCCCAGAGAATGACCAAAATTGTATGGATATCCGTGACTCAAATTTGACCCCATGGATTTTCGGCAATTTTTGAGACTGGGTATAAATTGGGCGAACTAAAACAAACTGCGACAAACTGGAGCAAACTGGAGAGAGTTTTTAACTATAGGTTTGCAATTGTCGCTGGTGGCTTGCATGTGATGCCGCTTCAGATCACCTGAAAAGGGGAGGATTTGGCCGCTCTACCCTGCCCTTTTTGCTACTGGGACAAAAATGAAACTCAACACCCTTGAGTTTCATTTGAGTTTCTATTATCAGAGCAGTTTTGTCTCACTTTTGTGCCGTTGAGTATCGCCGTGTATCGCCACGTTCGTTTTCCGTAT
>NZ_JBEVTM010000038.1:0-8349 GCF_040884255.1 Olsenella sp. AGMB03486 | reverse complement strand
TCTAGATTAAGCTAATCAAGATTATGCAAAGATGAAGCTGCATGTTTGTCGGACGCCAGCATGAGCTCGGTGAGCTCGAGCGGCTCTATGCCTAGAGCGGCTTCCAGATGGTCGTCCTCTATGGCAGGCGTCGTGTCGGCAAGACTGCCCTCACGAAAGAGTTTGCCAGAGACAAGCCTGCACTTGTCTTCACAGCAAAGATACATTTGGATGCTGCACTTGCATTCATTGCCCAGCAGGCGAAAGACACGCATCTTGTATTTGTCTTCGATGAATTCCTCTATGCCGCAAAGCGCAATGCAAGCCTCATCTCCACGTTTCAGATTGCTTGCGACCGGCTCTTTCCGGAGACCGGCATCTTCCTTATCCTTACAGGCTCGAATCAGGGCTTCATGGAAGAGAAGGTGCTCGGAGACACAGACGAAGACAGCCTCGGGGAGAAGAATCCGCTTTTCGGCCGCCGGACTGCCCAGATCCATCTCGGGCCTTTCGGGTATCGGGATGCTGCGCTCATGCTCCCCGGGCTCTCCAGCACTGAGCTTGTCGAGTTCTATGCGGTCTTTGGCGGCACGCCGTACTACCTCTCAACGATACATGCGTCAGAGAGCCTGAAGGCAAATGCAGAGCGGCTGTTCTTCAGAAAGGAAGGGCTGCTCTATGAAGAGCCGATGATGCTTCTTCGGCAGGAATTGCATGAACCGGCAATCTACAGCTCCGTGCTTGATGCCATCGCTGCAGGTGCCAACAAGCCACAGGAGATTGCAGACAGAATCGGCGAAGACCGAGGCCCTGTCGGCAGGTACCTGAAGACGCTTCAGTCCATGGGGTTCGTCGAGAAGAAGGCTCCGTATGGCGAGCCCCGTGAAAAGTCACGCAAAGGCATCTGCTGCATCTCGGAACCTGTCTTCTCCTCCTGATATCGGTTCGTGCAGCCGGCTATGGATGCAATCGAGATGGATGCCGGAGAGCTCGAGGCCGTGAGCTTTTCGAAGGAAATGACATCCCTACCTATGTCGGGCACTGGTTCGAGACGATCTGTCTTGAATGGACAATCGTTCAAGCCAAGAAGGGCGCGCTTCCGATTCGACCTGTCAGATTCGGAAGCTGGTGGGGAGCAGACCCTGCCAGAAAGGGGCAGACAGGCATCGATGTCATGGCAGGCAGCAAGCGCCGCCGCGAGCTCTTCGTCGGAGAATGCAATGGGGGGAATTCGTTCGATGCGGAAAAAACGACGCAGGAGCTTGTGCGGAGGGCACAGCTCATATCGGGCTACGACACGGTTCGCTACGGCCTGTTCACGAAGGACCAGATTTCAGCGGGCTTTGCTGGGACGCTTGGTCCAGAGTGGACCTTCGTGGATGCAGAGAGGCTCTACGAAGAATGAGATGGCATGCCGCAGATTCAAATGGGCTAAGGCGGGAAATGGGCGAGTGGCCTGTATTGAGGACAGAGGGAAGAAGACAAAAAGAAAAGCGCTCCGGAAACCGGAGCGCATCTCATTTGGTAGCCCGTAGCAGATTCGAACTGCTGATCTCCGCCTTGAGAGGGCGGCGTCCTAAACCGCTAGACGAACGGGCCATATGTAAGGCCAGCAAGTGGCCGAGGAAAATCTGGTAGCCCGTAGCAGATTCGAACTGCTGATCTCCGCCTTGAGAGGGCGGCGTCCTAAACCGCTAGACGAACGGGCCAGATGGCTGGGATAGAGAGAATCGAACTCCCATTGACGGAACCAGAATCCGCTGTCCTACCGTTAGACGATATCCCAAGAGGTCGTGCGTGCGCTTCATCGGCGCGAGAAAGAACTATACCGCAGAGGGTGGGGGTGTGCAACGACATTCTGCAAATTGGGCAAAAAGTCGCTCTGGACCCCCGCTCCACCACAATCTCGCCACAAGTCCGATAGCCATCCAAGATTGGCTCTGCCTATGGTGTCTGGCTGCTGACTATCTGCGTCCAGATCGATTGGACGTGTGGCGGGTATGATAGTGTGGCAGCACAAAGAGAGCTGAGCGAGGGAAGGATATGGATGGCCAAAGTTGATGGCACGCATGCAGGCTCGGCCACGAAGACATCTGCTTCCCGTACTGGCAAGCCCCATGTAAGCTCCATGCCGAAGCTCAAGGTCTCGACAGGACATATCCAGGCAGAAGGAAACGAGGACCAGAAGGCAAGCGCACGCAAGGGTGCGCTCTTCCTGGCTGGTGTCGTTGCCCTCTATATCGTCTATCTTGTCTTCTCGGGACAGATGGTGCAGTTCCTCGATGCGCTCTCGACGGTCGATACGCACTGGGTCTGGCTTGCCTGCCTCTGCTATGGCTTCTACTTCGTCTTCGGCGTCCTTGCCTACGTGATTGCTGTCTTCATCGACCATGACTCTCCCGTCGGCATCCGCGACCTCATGAGCGTCGAGGCATCGGGCGTCTTCTTCGGGAACCTCACGCCGATGATGGCAGGATCGGTCCCGTCGCAGATCGTGCGCCTCACGAAGACAGGACTCGATCCGGGCGAAGCTTCTGCTACCCAGTTCACCCGCTTCATCATGTTCCAGTTCGGTGTCGTGCTCTTTGCTGCCATCATGCTTGCCGCCAAGCTCGAGTTCTTCTTCGAGACCTACGGCGATATCGTGATCTTGAACCTCATCGTCTTCGGCGTGCACATGCTCGAGCTCATCGCGCTCTTCGTGATCTGCCTCTGTCCCCGCTTCGTTATGCATGCGGGCATGGCAGCTATCCGCTTCTGCAAGCGCGTGGGAATCCTCAAGAAGCAGGAGGATGTCGACCACTGGACCGAGGTCGTGAACGTTCAGGTCATGCAGTTCTCCGATGCCTTCAAGACGGCAGCAAAGGACTGGCCCTCGATGCTCCTGACGCTTGCCGTGACCATGGCACAGCTTGCCAGCCTCTACATGATTCCGTGGTTCGTGCTCAATGCCTTCGGTGTTCAAGCGGACTTCCTCGACTGCCTGGCTGCTGGCTCCATGGTGCAGATGGTCTCCTCGGCTGTGCCGCTTCCGGGTGGTACCGGCGGTGCTGAGGGTGGCTTCTTCATGTTCTATGGAGGCCTCTTCGGTTCGTCTGCGACGGCAGGATACCTGATCTGGCGCCTCGTCACGTTCATCGCGCCCACGATCTTGGCAGCACCGCTCCTGAGCCTCAAGACCACGAACAGGACAAGAAGCATCTACCAGCGCTGGCAGGACCTCACACATGGCGGGGGCAGGAGCGCCGGCGTCTCGATGTCTGGTACCACGATCAAGCGGCGCGTTGCCCAGGAGAAGCGCAGCACCCAGAGAAAGAAGCGTTAGCCAGAAAGGCTTTGTCATATGGCATTCGGAAAGAGCAGAAAGACGCAGGCGGCGTCGCAGCCTGGCAAGGACTCTGCCGAGAACAAGGGCCGTGCCTTCAAGGGCATGCTGTTCCTCGCAGGTGTCGTCCTCTTCTATGTCCTCGACCTCATCGTCACAGGGCAGATGGAGACCTTCCTGACGTCGCTCCATGAGCTCGAGACAAGCTGGATCGTTGCTGCGGTCATCTGCTATGTCCTCTACTACATCGCAGGCGTCGCAGCCTATGCGGTGGCAGTCTGGCTCGACCGTGACTCTCCTGTCGGCATCCGCGACCTCATGAGCGTCGAGGCCTCTGGTACGTTCTTCGGAAACCTCACGCCTGCCATGATCGGATCTGTGCCGGCGCAGATCCTGCGCCTCACGAACGCGGGCCTCGATGCCGGAGAAGCAACCGCAACGCAGCTGACCCGCGGCATCACGCAGCAGATTGCATCCGTGAGCTATTGTGCTGTCATCCTCTTTGTCGGCTTCGTCGCCTTCCAGGCTTCCTACGGCAACCTGATCTTCCTTGCGCTCATCGCCTGGGCCATCGGGCTCTTGAAGATCCTCGGCGAGCTTGCTGTCTGCTATTTCCCGAACCAGGTCATGCACTTCGGCAATGCTGCCGTCAAGTGGATCTCGAAGCGCGGCTGGCTCAAGGACTATGGCCGTGCCTATCATTTTGTCAACAACGAGGTGGGGGAGCTCTCCGCTGCCTTCAGGCGTGCCACGAACAGCCGCCAGGGCATCCTCGTCACGCTCGTGATCAACTACATCCAGCTGACGCTGCTCTACCTGATTCCCTGGTTTGTCGCCAATGCCTTCGGCTGCGACCTGAATCCCATTGCCTCGATTGAGCTCTGCGCTCTCGTCCAGATGGTCGGCGCTGCCGTGCCTCTGCCAGGCGGCACGGGAGGCGTCGATGTGGCCTGGAACATCTTCCTGGGGCCGACCTTCGGCACGCTCACGACTGCTGGCTTCATCATGTGGCGTGCCGTCTCCTATATCGGCCCGATCTTCCTTTCAATCCCTCTTTTGAACCTGCATTCGGGCAGGAAGGAGCAGTCGCTCTACCAGAGGTGGAACGAGATTGCACACGGTGCCGGCAAGAGCCGCAGGTACTGAAAAGCTTGGACATGAAAAAAGGAAGGCGTCTGCATGGGCAGGCGTCTTCCTTGCATCTTGTGCGCTTCTCCCTACGTACAGGCTCCGCAGGAAGCGCATCCCCGCAGGGCTGAAGGCTCTGCGGCAAGGCCGCCCAGAGCGGTCTCCCTGAGCTCTTTGGGTAGGGCATGACCGACTTTTGCCATTGCATCCACGACCTCATCGAAGGGAAGGGGTGCCTTGATGCCGGCATGTGCAAGCTGCGCTGCGCTCATGGCTGAGGCAACACCGATCGCATTCCTGAGCTGGCAGGGATACTCGACGAGTCCCTGCACCGGGTCGCAGACAAGGCCGAGGAGGTTTCCGATTGCAATGGAAGCTGCTGCGAGCGCCTCTTCCGGCGTGCCACCGAGAAGCTCTGTGAGCGCTCCTGCCGCCATAGCGCTCGCGGTGCCGACCTCTGCCTGGCAGCCGCCTTCGGCGCCGGCGACGCTTGCGTTGGCAGCAATGAGGGCGCCGATGGCAGAGGAGGTCCAGAGTGCCTGAGATATCTCCTTGTCGTCCTTTCCGAGCTCTTCTGCTGCGGCTAGGACAGCTCCGGGCACGACGCCTGAGGCACCTGCTGTCGGTGCTGCAACAATCACGCCCATAGCGCTCGACCGTTCAAGCACTGCCATCGCATAGGCAGTTGCACGCGTGAGGGCACCTCCCAGAAGCTCGGGAGAGGAGGCAGCCGCCTTTGCTGCCTGGCCGAAGAGGAAGCCGCCGAGCGAGCGCACGGGGTGCTCGATCGTGTCGTGCGTCTCTTCTTTCATGGTGGCAAGCACCTTCTCCATCTCTGCATCAGCTGCCTCCTGGCTTCCCAGAAGCTCAGCCTCGCGGGCGCGCATGATATCCGCTATGGAAGCGTTGCGGGCAGAGCAGAGGTCTGCGAGCTCGCGTCCTGTCGCAAAGTCCAGGGCAAGTGCCGTGTCGGGGGAGACGCCTGAGGCTCCGGGGATGCTCACCGAAGAAGCAAAGATGATGTCAGGACGCTCCTGGCAGGTATCCACAAGCTCTTCGGGCACCGGCTCGTCCGTCTCGAAGACCGTGTAGGCACGGCCTCCCCTCGACTGGCGGAACGTGCGCATCGTCGCGATATTGACGGAGGCTGAGGAGAGGGCACCGGTAAGCGCTGCCAGGACGCCTGGCCTGTCATAGTGCGAGACGAAAAGGGTCGGGTAGTCGCCGGTGATTTCGACATGCACGCCGTTGATCGAGGAGATGCGGATGCGGCCGCCGCCGACGGATTCTCCCGTTACCTCGAAAGTGGAGCCGCTTGCGCAGAGCATGGAGATGGATGCCGTGTTCGGATGCGGCATCACGCCGTCGGGACCCTCAACGATGGAGACCATAAGGTTGCGATCGCGCGCAATCTCGAGGGAGTCCCTGACGCGGACATCGTCGGGAAGCATTCCCAGAAGGCCTGCGACAAGCGCCTGGTCAGTACCGTGGCCCTTGTGCGTGCGTGCGAAGGAGTTGTAGCAGACGATGTCAGCACGTACGACCGGTGAGGGTGCCAAGGAGCGTGCGACGAGGGCAATCCTCAGCGCTCCTGCCGTATGGGAGGATGAAGGGCCGACCATGATGGGGCCAAGTATCTCGAAGGCAGAGGTATGCACAGATCCATTCCTCTCGAAACATTCTGGAAATAGGCATGCCCCATCGTGGCTCATTGAGATTGTCTTGGCAAGACAGGAACACAGGAATCGTGGATATTGGCAGGCATTCAGATAAGTTTCCTGCCTGAAACAGCAGAGCATCACAATGGATGAGGCATATCAAAAAGAGAAAGGATGCAGACATGGACAGGAGCATCTATACAGGGCGCAGGGAAGAGATCCTGCGCAGGATGGCAGAAGACGGCTTCGATGCCCTCGTCATTCCGGCAGGTGCAGATATCTCCTACCTTACCGGCTTCACGGGCGAGGCAGGGGTTGCGGTTGTCGTGCTGTCTCCCGAAGGTTCGAGCTTCGTCACGGATTCCCGCTATACGACGCAGGTCGCCGAGGAGACGGAAGGCTATGAGTGCGTGCTCTGGCAGAAGGGGACGCACAGCTACTGCGAGAATGCGGGCATGGTGCTTGCAAAGCTGGCACCCAAGACCGTCGGCATCTACGGGGCAGATCTCACGTACAAGGACTTCCTCGGCATGCAGAGCCGCTACCCGCAAGGCGAATACAAGGAGGCTCCTGCCTACCTCACCGAGATGCGTGCGAAGAAGACGCCTCAGGAGCTCGACACGATCCGCGAGGCCTGCCGCATCTCCATGCTTTCGTTCTATGCCCTGCTTGACTCCATCCGTCCGGGCGTGACGGAGAAGGATGTCGCAGACGAGCTCGAGCACCAGTTCCGCAGCCACGGCGGCTCCGGCATGTGCTTCGACACGATTGTCGCTTCCGGTCCTGTCAATGGCGCCTGCCCGCATGCAAGCGTCTCCGACCGCGTGATCCAGAAGGGCGACTTCGTAACGATCGACTTCGGCACGCGCTACCACGGCTACTGCTCCGACATCACGCGCACGGTCGCTGTCGGCAAGGGCGCCGACGCCGAGCTCTACCATATCTTCGATGTGGTGTGCGAGGCCAAGAAGGCTGGCCAGGAAGCCCTCCATGCAGGCCTTACCAGGAAGGAGCTCCACGAGGCGATCGAGGCGCCGATCAAGGCAGCAGGCTATGTGACGCCCCATGGCTTCGGCCACTCATTCGGCCTCGATATCCATGAGCTGCCGTTCATCAATGGAAACGACGAGACGCCGTATGAGGCGGGGACGATAACGACTATCGAGCCGGGCATCTATGTGCCGGGACTTGGCGGCGTGCGCCAGGAAGATGACTATCTCATCTGCGACGGCGGCTACGAGCGCCTGACCTTCATCACGGACCATCTGATCGAGCTCTAGCGAGTATCTGAGTCCTTCAGCGCAGCCCTTCACTCCGCTTCTGAGGCCGGTCGTGGGATTTCAGGATAGTGGGATCTCTGACCGGTCTCGATAAGCCAGTCGTATGTCTCGATATGCCAGAGGCTGTAAGCAGTCCTGTGCTCGCCGACTATAACGGCATCCTTCTTGCAGAACAAGGCCTCTGCCTCGACCTCATCGCCGATCTCCGGCTCAGGCCCATAGGCCCTTGCCGTAGAGCCGCTCCTGATGAGTGTCAGGATATCGCCTCCCTCTGGCAGGGAAGAGCCATCCTCTGCTGCCTGCATTTCCGCTACGGAGTCAGGCAGACCTTGCGGCTGGATATCCCGCGGGGATGCACGGCATGGCCGTGCGCGTGCGCCTTCCCGGGCATCTGGATGTCCGACCTCCCCCCTGCTGCCCGCCAGCGACTCGTCGAGACAGAGGCCGTCCGCCTGGCATGAGGCGGAGGATCCCTTCCTGAAGGGCGCAGGGGCGGATCCCATCGCCTCGAAGAGCCTCATCCCCATGGACCGCGGCGTCCTGAGGCGGACGCTGCAGCTGTCCGCTGGCTCCCTGAGGGACATGCCCGCAAGCGCGCCTTCCGCATATGCGGCCCAGGTGGTCGCATCGAGCTCGGACATCGCGAGCACCGATCCCGTCTTGGCAGAGAAGGCCCTGCCGCATGACCTGCACCTCCATCTCTGGAGGCCATGGGCGTCATGGCCCCTGCGGCAGAAGTCCGCCGATCCGCATCTCGGGCACCTGTCCGGCGTGCCCCTGGGGCAGGGCCTGCCGTCTCCTCGGCTATGGGCGCCTTCAGCCTCTCGGGGAGCCAGCGCTTCTCCGAGATGCCCATCTTCTCGACCTGCTGCAGTGTCATGGAATCCATCCGGACCCTCCGCTCTATGCATGATCTGTTTGGCGACAATCATCATAGGCGAGGGTCCGGATGCTTCTGGGCCCCTCCCAGGTCAATCAA
>NZ_JBEVTM010000037.1:0-8363 GCF_040884255.1 Olsenella sp. AGMB03486 | reverse complement strand
TTGATAGTCAATCCAAGCCTGATCATCCCATAGATAAGGCATGCTCTATTCCTCGATGAGGTCATGTTCGGTCTCATGGCCGTCAAGCATGCGCTCGTAACGGTCTTCCATCTGAGCAATGAATTCAGACTTGCTCGGGGTTGGCTTGCGCACGTCGAAGGGGAATCCCCCGTCCTGGACGAAGCGCTTCATGAATACCGTGATTGCGACCGTGGGCGTGAGACCGAGGTCCTCGGCGGTGCTATCGAACTCGCGCTTGAGGTTGACATCGACGCGACTGCCCAACGGAACGGTTGTAGTTGATGCTGCCATGATAACTCCCGACTACATATGACAACAATACAAGATTAATTGTCTGCAATATACCAGTGATTGTGCATGTTATATTACTTCGGCAGCTTCCAGAGGCTGCGCAGCACTCATATGGCTCGAGTACAGACTCCGCAAACGTGCGAATCGGAGAGCTGCAGCGAACCTGTCTTGGAAGGGCTCACCGTGCTTTCCATGCGGACGAGATGAATGGCGGGAATGAGTGACAGGTGCCCAAAGGCACATGGCCTTATGATGGAGAGGACTGGCAAAGACTCAGGAGGTCAGCATGGAAGACAAGGTAGCTCAAGGCTCTGTGCCCGAGCGCTCCTATGGACGCTCGCTCGAGAAGATGCGCCCCGTGAAGCTCACCCGTGATGTTATGAAGAATGCCCAGGGCTCGTGCCTGGCCGAGTTCGGCGATACGAAGGTGCTCTGCTCGGCCACGATCGAGGAAGGCGTGCCCGCCTGGAGGAAGGGCCAGCGTGCCGGCTGGGTGACGGCCGAGTACGCAATGCTTCCTGCATCCACGTCGAAGCGGACGCCGCGCGAATATCGCGGACGCAAGGGCCGTTCCATGGAGATAGAGCGCCTCGTCGGCAGGAGCCTCCGGAATGTCTGCGACATGCGCCGCATGGGCGAGATCACGGTGACCGTGGACTGCGATGTCCTGCAGGCAGATGGCGGCACGAGAACGGCCTCGATCACAGGTGGCTGGGTTGCGCTCTTCGAGGCGCTCCGTGCGTGGTGCGATGCCGGCAAGATCAATCACATCCCCATCACCCATCAGGTAGCAGCAATCTCCATGGGCAAGGTCGGAGGATTGCTGATGCTCGACCTCGACTACCCGGAGGATTCGTCTGCCGAGGTCGATATGAACCTCGTCGAGCGTGATGATGGAGGCATCGTCGAGGTGCAGGGCACAGGAGAGCGGGCGCCGCTCACGCGCGAGGAGCTCAATGCCCTCCTCGATATGGGAGATGCCGGCATAAAGGAGCTGCTTGCGCTCCAGAAGAAGATCACCGGATTCGAAGCGAGAGGATAGCCATGAGGAATATCGAAGAGCTTGACCCGGCAAAGACGGTCGTCGTCGCTACCGGCAATGCCCATAAGGTGAAGGAGATCGAAGCGATCCTGGGGCCCGTGCTCGAGGATATGGAGTTCGTCGCCTTGGGCGAGCTCGGCGACTTCCCCGACCCCATCGAGGACGGCGATACCTTCGCCGCCAATGCCCTCATCAAGGCCGAGGCGGCGCTTGAGGAGACCGGCCTTCAGATGGCGGTGGCAGACGACTCGGGCCTCTGCGTCGATGCGCTCGATGGGGCGCCCGGCATCTTCTCTGCCCGCTGGGCCGGCGAGCACGGAAACGACGATGCGAACAACACGAAGCTCGAACATGCAATGAAAGATGTGCCGGATGATGCGCGTGGTGCCCACTTCCATTCGAGCGTCGTCTTCGTCTCGAGCGACGAGGACGGGGAAGAGGTGCTCCACGGCGAGGGAGACTGCCCGGGAAAGATCGGACATGAGCGCAGGGGAGATGAGGGCTTCGGCTACGATCCGCTCTTCCTGCCTGATGCAACGCCGGGGCGTACGATGGCGGAACTGACGATGGAAGAGAAGAACAAGATCTCCCACCGCTTCCACGCACTCGAAGATCTCGCAGAGAAGCTTCGCTAGGAAAGGGGCCGCAAGGCCCCTTTCTCATGGAGAAGTTGCCAAAATTGGTATCAAAATATCAAACCTTGGGTATCTCGCGCTTCTGACGTTTCCGGCTGCCTATAATCGGCAGTGATAGAGAGAGAAAAGGCAACGGAAGGGCTTTGAGGCTCTTCCAGATAGGAGACTTCCATGAGGATTGTACGCTGCAAGGACTACAACGATATGAGCCGCAAGGCTGCCAACATCATCTCTGCCCAGGTCATCCTGAACCCGAAGTCCATCCTGGGACTTGCCACGGGTTCGACGCCGATTGGCGCCTATGCGCAGCTCGTCAAGTGGTATGAGAAGGGCGATGTCGACTTCTCGCAGGTCGAGACCTACAACCTCGACGAGTACCGCGGACTCACGCATGAGGACCCGCAGTCCTATCACTACTTCATGCGCAAGAACTTCTTTGACGGCATCAACATCGACCTCGCAAAGACGCATGTGCCGGATGGTGCCGACCCCGATATCGAGCATGCCTGCTCCACCTACGACCAGATGGTGGCAGATGCCGGCTTCTGCGATCTTCAGCTCCTCGGTATCGGCAACAATGGCCACATCGGCTTCAACGAGCCGGATGACGTGTTCAGCAAGGGCACGCACTGCGTGAACCTGACCGAGTCCACGATCAAGGCAAACTCCCGCCTCTTCGAGTCCGAGGACCAGGTGCCGCGCCAGGCCTACACGATGGGCGTCCAGACAATCATGCGTGCCCGTTCGATCCTCGTCGTCGCCAATGGCCCGAAGAAGGCCCAGGCTGTCTACGACATGATCTATGGCCCCGTGACGCCGAAGGTCCCTGCCTCCATCCTGCAGCTGCACACGAACTGCACGGTCGTGGCAGACGAAGAGGCGCTTGCCCTCTGCCCGAAGGAGTAGGCAGAATACAGGCAGCGTACAGCCGAAGGCCTCCGGAGCCCCGCTCCGGAGGCTTTTTCGTATCCTGGCGATATCTGCCGGACGCTATACGCGACGGCAGCATCGTGCATGCCTAGGGCAAAGGAGTGCGCGTCGCCGAATCGAAGAAGTGGAACCAGTTCGGAAGATACTTGCTTTCGACATGCTCGAACTGGTCTCCCGCCGAGTCGTAGGTACGCGAGCGCACCACGGCAAGCCAGAGCGGCTCCGCGATGCCGAGAAGGCGGATGTCCTCCCTGGTGGGCTCTTCGACCGTGACCTCGCGGTTCGATACGGCAATCTCGAGACCCAGGTCGTGTTCGCAGTAGCGGAACAGCGAAGAGACTGCCACCTTCTCGTCGATTCCCGGCACCACCTTCGAAAGGAACAGGTGCCGGTCTATTGCCATCGCCTGTCCGTTGAGCGAGCGCACGAGATTCACGCGGGTGAGGTCCTCTCCTTCAGGAAAGCCTGACATATGCGCGAGGGCGGGCGTGCATGCAACATGGTCGAGCAGGAACAGCTTGGCCGACGGGACGGCTCCGATCGAGCGGGCAGATTCGGTGAACGACGTGAGCCCATCGACGCGGAAGGTGCTCTCGGCTGCATTCTGCTTGGCTGGCAGATAGATGACGCGCACGCCGCGGCCCTTGATCGAGGTCACCATGCCTTCGTTTGCAAGCATCGATATCGCCTTGCGCACGGTCATCCGCGAACAGCCGAATTCCTGCGTGAGGCTTGCCTCTGACGGCAGGTAGCTCTGCGGCGCGAAGCTGCCGTCAAGGATGCGCTGCCGCAGGTTCCGATAGATTTCGTCGTATATGGCTTTTCCCATCGCGAGGCCTCCTCCAGCAGCGCGGGATGTGCTGCCGCTATCTCCAGTATGCCCCAATGGTGGGGCGGGAGAGAGATGTCTAGCCTGTTTAGACAGGCCCTGCCGTCTGGAGGGAAAACGCTGCCGCTTGCCCAGACATGAAAACATATCTAGACAGGAACGCTATGGTTGCAGATGGAGCGCAAACCTATCTAGACAGGAAGGGGCCTCTATGGGAAAGCAGAGCTATGCCGTGACGATTGCGGGAGGCGGCTCGACCTATACGCCAGGAGTCGTGCTGATGCTACTGAACGATGCGGAGAAGTTTCCGGTCAGAAAGATCGTCCTCTACGACAATGACGCCGAGCGGCAGAAGACGATAGGAGACGCCTGCGCCATCTATATCAGGGAGCGCCACCCCGAAGTCGAATTCTCCTACACGACCGATCCTGCCGAGGCGTTTTCGGGCATCGATTTCGTGCTGGCACAGATTCGCGTCGGCAAGTACGCGATGCGTGACAAGGACGAGAAGATACCGCTGAAATATGGGGTCCTCGGCCAGGAGACCTGCGGACCTGGCGGCATTGCCTATGGCCTGCGCTCGATCGGCGGCGTGATCGGGCTCGTGGACTACATGGAAAAGTACTCTCCCGATGCTTGGATGCTCAACTACTCCAACCCTGCTGCAATCGTCGCAGAAGCGACGAGGAGGCTTCGCCCCGATTCGAGGATCATCAACATCTGCGACATGCCGATTGCCCTGATGGACATCATGGCATCGATGTGCGGGCTCAAGGACTACCGCGATCTCAGCTATGGCTATTATGGCCTGAACCACTTCGGATGGTGGTGGAAGATCGAAGACCATGCCGGCCATGACCTGATGCCGCATATCAAGGAGTGCATGGCGCGCAACGGGTATGCCGATGCTACGGCGGGGCTCGAGTTCGTCGATGCATCCTGGCAGGCGACCTTCGAAAAGGCGAAGGATGTCTATGCAGTCGATCCTTCGACGATACCGAACACCTACCTCAAGTACTACCTGTATCCCGACTACGTGGTCGCCCACACAGACCCGAAGCATACCCGCACCGACGAAGTGCGCGAGGGGCGCGAGAAGCGTGTCTTCGGGACCGCGCGCGAGATTGTCAGGCGCAACACAGCGGAGGGGTTCGGACTCAAGCCGGACGAGCACTCCGAATACATCGTCGATCTGGCAAGTGCCCTTGCAGAGAATGCGAAAGAGCGCTTCATGCTGATCGTGCCGAACCACGGGGCAATCGAGAACTTCGATTCCGATGCCACGGTCGAGATTCCCTGCATCGTTGGCTCGGATGGCTATGAGAGAATCTGCCAGGGGAAGATCCCGCAGTTCCAGAAGGGGCTCATGGAGCAGCAGGTGAGCGTCGAGAAGCTTGCGGTCTCCGCCTGGATCGACCACTCCTACCAGGAGCTTTGGCAGGCATTGACGCTGAGCAAGACCGTGCCTTCGGCCGCAGTCGCAAAGCAGATCCTCGACGATCTCTATGAGGCGAACAAGGAGTTCTGGCCCGAGCTTTCGTAGCCGGGAGCAAGATGGATGCACAGGAGAGGGAAGGGCACGCCCTTCCCGGAAAGGGTATGAAATGGGCGCATATGACAGCCTTGCTGCCCAGATCGTCGACAAGGTCGGCGGCAGCAGCAATATCGTCAACATCTCGCACTGCATGACAAGGCTTAGGCTCAAGCTCAAGGATGACAGCATTGCCGATACCAAGGGCATCGAGCAGCTCGACAAGGTCATCCAGGTCGTGAATGCCAATGGCCAGTACCAGGTCGTCGTCGGCATGAACGTGATCGAGGACCTCTACGATGCGGTTGCGGAGCTGACAGGTGCCGAATCTCTCGGCGAGGTCACAGAGGACGGAGAGCCCGTCAAGCATCAGAATGCCGTCTCTGCCCTGATCGACCTCATCTCCGGCATCATCGCCCCGATCCTTGCCGTGCTCTGTGCGGCAGGCATGATCAAGGGCATCCTGACGATTGCGGTCTTCCTTGGATGGATGTCGGCGACAGATGGCCTCTACCAGGTGCTCTATGCAGCAGGAGACGGCTTCTTCTACTTCCTGCCGATCATCTTGGGCTATACCTCGGCCAAGAAGTTCCACTGCTCCGAGTTCATCGGCATGACGCTCGGCATAGCTCTTACCTATCCAGCCATGGTCAACATCACGGCGGGCACCGTGCTCGGAACGGTCTTTGCCGGCACGCCCTTCGCAATGAACTACTACGCAACGCTTCTGGGCATCCCCATCATCATGCCTGCCTCCGGCTACACCTCCTCGGTCATTCCGATCATCCTTGCGGTGTGGGTTGCCTCGAAGCTCGAGAAGTGGTGCCGGACGCACTTCAACCAGTATGTGAAGTTCTTCTTTGTCCCCTTCGTCGTGCTTGTGGTCTGCGTTCCTCTGACCTATCTCGTTATCGGTCCTGTCGCCACGATCATCACGGATGCCCTGAGCCTGTTCTTCAACTCCCTCTATAGCATCCCTGTCATCGGCGGTGCGCTTGGCGGAGCCGTGCTCACGGCCATCTGGCAGCCTATGGTCGTCTTCGGCTTCCACTGGTCTGTCATTGCGCTCATGCTCATGAACATCGGCTCGCAGGGCTTTGATGTCATCATGGCCCCCTATATGGTCTGCTCCTTTGCCCAGGTCTTTGCCGTGCTTGCAATGCTTCTCAGGACGAAGGACACCAAGCTCAAGGAAATCGGATGGCCTGCCTTCATCACCGGCTTCTTCTTCGGTATCACCGAACCCTGCATCTACGGCGTCACTCTTCCCCGCAAGAAGCCGTTCTGGATCTCCTGCATCGCGTCTGTGCCGGGCGGCCTTTTCATCGGCCTTATGGGCACCCGCATGTTCGAGTTCACGGGCGGTGCCTTCTGCGCGCTGCCGGGCTTTGTCGATCCGACCGGTGAGATGGGCGCAAGCTGCGTGCTCTATGTCCTTGTCGGCATCGCGATCTCGAGCGTCATCTCGTTCATCATGACCTTCGCGACATACAAGGACGAGCCTCGCGCAGACGCTGCCTAGAGAAGGCTCCAGATTCTGTGCTTTCAGGCGATGCCCCGCTCTTGGAGCGGGGCATCTTGCCAGAGACACTATCGTATGTGCTGGAAGTGATGTGCTGTGAAATTCGATAGATCATGCGGAACCAGATACCTCGAGCTTCTCAGGAAGCGGGGCATCGAGGTCCGCTCTGTGGTGGTGCGCCAGGATGGAGAGGTGGCCTTCGCGCACTCTTCGGCGCCTTTTGCGCTCGATCAGGTCCATCCGCTCTACTCGGTCACGAAGTCCTTCACCTCATGCGCTGTCGGCATGCTCGAGAACGAGGGCAAGATCGTGCTTTCCCGGCCATGGATCTCCTATTTTCCGGAGTATGCCCCAGATGTGGCCGATCCGCGCTTTCTCGATGTGACGGTCCGTGACCTTCTGACCATGCAGATGGGACAGGACGCAGAGCCGGCGCTTGCCGGAGACGATGACTGGGCCAAAGGCGTTGCCGGAAAGCCGCTTGCCCACGATCCGGGGAGCGTCTTCTTCTACAATTCGCTGTGCTCGCATCTGCTGAGCATGCTGGTCGAGCGCGTATCGGGCGTGCCGGAAGATGCATTCCTTGCCAGGAGGCTCTTTGCTCCTATGGGCATCGTGCACTGGTGGTGGGAGCATGACCGCCATGGGCATGCGACAGGCGGCTTTGGCCTGCATCTTGCGACGCCCGATCTCGCGAAGTTCGGGCAGTGTCTGCTCGATGGAGGAAGATGGGAAGGAAGGCAGCTGATACCGCGCGCGTGGGTTGCGGCAGCAACCACGCGGCAGGCAGAGACGGCACCCTTCTATCCAGCGTCTGCCACCGAGGACAGGAATGGCTACGGCTATCAGTTCTGGATGTGTGCAGGGGGAGGGTTCAGGTGTGCCGGGCTCTTCGGACAGCTCTGCTATGTCCTGCCCGAGGAGCACCTGGTCGTTGCGGCCTCGAGCTCCACGACAGGCTCGAAGCCTCTGATGGATGCCCTCTACGACGTGCTGGGGATTGCTCCCTGCTGGAGGCCGGCCTTGCCGCAAGCGGCGCTTGCCCATGAGCTGGAAGGGGCCGGCAGCGAGGATCTCTCGTGCATTCCCTGCCTGCAGGGGCTTCCCCGCTCTCCTTTCGTACCGATTCCTGCCGAAGGGATCCTGCGTCCGCTGGATGGCGCCCAGGGATTCACGTCGCTCAGGATCGCTGCCTCCGAGGGTGCTGTGCCAGAGCTTCTGGTCGAGCTTGAAAGGGGTGGGGAGACCTTCAGCATGCAGGCGGGCTATGGAACGTGGCGAAAGCTGGAAGCGGGAAAGCGCCCGGTGGGCAGCCTCTTCCCGTTTGCGACGGCATCCTCCGAGATCGCAGTCCCGCCCTCCTGGGCAGCGGAAGCTGCCTTCGGCTCCTTTGCCTGGATATCCCCGTCGACGCTTCTGGTGGAGACGCGCGAGCTCGATTCGACGCGCAGATGCACGGTTCAGATCTCGTTCGACGGCAACCATATCGTGGCCAGCGTCTCGGCAGAGGGGATGCTCTCAGGAGCCAGCCCCTCCTCATATGTCCTGGTAGCGCCGCGCCA
>NZ_JBEVTM010000036.1:0-8869 GCF_040884255.1 Olsenella sp. AGMB03486 | reverse complement strand
TATAGAAGGAGGGCCACCTGGTCTCCCAGATGGCCCTCCCAAAGCTCAGGTCTCAGAGAAGCGGATTGCGCTTACTCCTCGTCGTCCCTGCTCTTGCGGCGCAGGTGCACGCCCATTGCCATGAGCGCAGCGGACAGTGCAGCCATGAAGCCGACCGGAGCCTGTGCATTGGTGTCAGAGGTATCCGGCACCTTTGCGGTCTCCTGCTTGGCAGGCTCAGGCTCAGCCTTCGACGTCTCGGGCTTCTGCGGCTCAGGCGTAGCCGGTGCCTCAGTGATCGTCAGCGTGCCATTCACGAACGTCACGCTGTAGTTGCCCTGGGACTCCTCGCCGGAGACCTTTATTGCATAGGTACCCGGCGTCTCGCCCGGCTCGCGGGTCAGTTCGTACTTGATGAGCGACTCGGACTCGCCCTTAACGAGACCGTCGACCTTGGCCGTGAAGGCAGGATCGGACTCGCCTGCGACCTTGGTGGCGTCATCGGCTGTCACCGTGACCTTGGCCTGCTTGATCTCGTAGGTCGTGTCGGTGGAGCCGGTGTAGTTGCCGATGCCCTTGATGGTCACCGTGACGGTGCCGGCGTTCGTGGTGTCCTCGCTGTAGGAGAGCTCGTAGTCCGTGCCCTCCACGAGGTCCTTGCCCGTCGCTCCATCGTGGACCGCCGGCTTCTGCTGCTGCGAGGTGCCGTTGTAGGTGACATCCTCAGGAGCGGTGATGGTGAAGCGCTTCTGCGTCGGATCGTTCGGATCCGGCGTGTCGGGGTCGATCTCGGCGGCGTTGACGGTCAGCGTGCCGAGAGCCTCGCCCTCGAGCTTGTAGTTGCCTGCCTTCGCCGTGCCGTCGAACGTGAGCGTGTAGGTGTTGTCGGAGCTGCCTGCGTCCGTCTGGGAGCCCGTCGTCTCGAAGGTGTAGGTCTCGCCGTCGACGATGCCTTCGACCTCGCCCGGAGCGGTCAGTGCCGTTCCGTCATAGGTCTTGTCTGCGTCCTCGGTCGTGACCGTGTAACCCTTCGGCAGGATCTGGTACTCGCGCGTGACCTGGCCGGAGAGGTTGCCCTTGCCGGTGATGGTCACTGTGACCGCGCCTGCATTGACGGTGTCCTCGCTGTAGCTGACGGTGTAGTCATCAGTGCTGACGGCGCCGCCATTCTTGAAGCTGACCGTGACCGGCTGCTTCTGCTCCTGCCCGTTGTACGTGGTGTCCTCAGGCTTGCCCACCATGAAGGCATCCTCGTCCGCGATGTTGCCTGCGGAGACCGTGAGCGTGCCCTCGGTCTTAGTGATGTTGTAGTTGCCGGCCTTCGTGCCGTCCTTCAGCGTGTAGGCGAAGGTGTTCTTCACGGTGCCGACGTTGGTGATGGTGCCCGTCACGTCAAAGGCTGCGCCTTCGCCGTCAGCGAAGTCTTCACCTGCGACCGTGACATGGTCGTTCGTGAGCGGCGTTCCGTCATAGCTCTTCTTGTCGCTTGCGGACGTAAGCGTCACATCACGCTTCAGGATGTTGTAGGTACGAGAGACCGAGCCCGTGTAGTGCTCGCTCGTCGGCAGCGTCGTGACCGTCACCGTGACGGTGCCGGCGTTGACCGTGTCGTCGCTGTAGGTAAGCTTGTAGTCCGTACCCTCGACGAGCTTGGCACCCGTCTTGGTATCGGTGACCACAGGCTTCTCCTCATGGGACGCGCCGTCGTACTTCACGTCCGCGAGGCCCTCGACCGTGAACCTGCCGTCAGTGCTGTCGACGGAAGCCTTTGTGACCGTGAGCGCACCCAGGTTGTCCGTGACTTCGTAGTTCGACTGCTTGGCGGTCGGTGCCGTGGTCTCGGCAGCAGGCGCTGCGAAGAGCGACTGGATGAAGGACGCGATGCCGTGCTTCGCGGCAGGTGCCTCAGATGCCCACGTGATGTCGTAGGTGTTCGGCGTGCTGCCCGGCTCGGTGATGGTGCCCGTGGTCTTCACGGAAACCGTCTCGCCGTTCCGGAGGCCAGCGACCTCGATCTGGTCGTCGGTGAGCGGCGTGCCATCGTATGCCTTCTCGGCGGCGCCTGTCGTAATCGTGACGGGAGCCTTCTTGATCGTGAGCTGCTCGGTGCCCGTGAGGTAGCCCTCATAGTTGCCAGCAGACACGCGGATCTGGACGGTCGTGGAGTCGAGGACATTGGTCGCTGCAATGTCTGCAGGATTTTCCGTCCAGGTCTTGCCATCCGTGGAGTACTCGATGGTGAGAGCGTTGCTGTTCGTATCGGTCGCCGTAGCGGTGCCAGCCGTATGAGCTTCTCCGTCATACGTTACCGTCACGTCGGAAGGCGTGAGGGTCACATACTTGGAGATGTCGCCCTTCGTGACTTCGAGCGTGCCCGTCGTTGCAGAGACCGTGTAGTTGCTCTCCTTGGCCGTCTGGTCGAAGGCGAGCGTGTAGGTGTTGTCGGAGGAGCCCGCCTCGGTCTGGGAGCCCGTCGTCTTGAAGGTCGCGGTCTCGCCGTTCACGAAGCCGGAGACGGTGCCTGCGGCCGTGAGCGGCGTGCCGTCGTAGGCCTTGGAGGCGTCGGGCGTCGTGACCGTCAGCGTGGCCGGCGTGATCTGGTAGGTGCGGGTGACGGTGCCGGAGAGGTTGTTCCTGCCGGTGATGGTCACCGTGACGGTGCCCGCGTCCACAGCCGGAGTGTACTGGACCGTGTAGTCATCGGTACTGACCGCATCGCCGCTCTTATCGAAGGTGACGGAGACGGGCTGCCTCTGCTCGAGGCCGTTGTAGGTCGTGTCCTCGGGCTGGCTCACCGTGAAGGTGTCCTCATCAGAGATGTTGCCCTTCGTGACTTCGAGCGTGCCCGTCGTTGCAGAGACCGTGTAGTTGCTCTCCTTGGCCGTCTGGTCGAAGGCGAGCGTGTAGGTGTTGTCGGAGGAGCCCGCCTCGGTCTGGGAGCCCGTCGTCTTGAAGGTCGCGGTCTCGCCGTTCACGAAGCCGGAGACGGTGCCTGCGGCCGTGAGCGGCGTGCCGTCGTAGGCCTTGGAGGCGTCGGGCGTCGTGACCGTCAGCGTGGCCGGCGTGATCTTGTAGGTCTGCGCCACGGTGCCAGAGTAGTTGCCGGTGCCGTTGACGGTGACCGTGACGGTGCCGACGTTGGTGGTGTCGTCGCTGTAGGTCAGCGTGTAGTCGGTGCCGAGCTCGAGGTCCTTGCCCGTCGCTGCATCGTGGACCGTGACCCCGTCCTTCTGGGAGAGGCCGTTGTAGACGGTGTCGGCAGGCTTGCTGATGGTGAAGCGCTTGGCGTCAGGGTTGTCCGGCTGGTTCGGATCAGGCGTATCGGGGTTGATCTCGGCGGCGTTGATCGTGAGCGTGCCGTCCTGATACGTCACGCTGTAGTTGCCCTGGCTGGCGTCACCGGACGGGGTGATGGCATAGGTGCCCTTGGCCTCGCCCTCATCGCGGGTCAGGTCGTACTTGATGAGCGACTCGGACTCGCCGTTCACGAGGCCCGTGACCGTAGCAGTGAAGGCAGGATCCTTCTCGCCGTAGTTCTTGGAGGCATCTGCCGCCTTAACGACGACCTGGGCCTGCTTGATCTCGTAGGTCGTGTCGACAGAGCCAGCGTAGTTGCCCTTGCCCGTGATGGTCACCGTGACGGTGCCGACGTTCGTGGTGTCCTTGCTGTAGGAGAGCTCGTAGTCCGTGCCCTCCACGAGGTCCTTGCCCGTCGTCGCGTCGTGGACCGTCGGCTTCTGCTGCTGCGAGGTGCCGTTGTAGGTGACATCCTCGGGCGCGGTGATGGTGAAGCGCTTCTGCGTCGGGTCGTTCGGATCCGGCGTGTCGGGGTTGATCTCTGCGGCCGTGATGGTCAGCGTGCCCGGGACCTGGGAGATAACGTAGTTCTCGGTCTGGTCGGTGCCGTCAGCGCTCTTGACCTGTACGGTGCCCGCGAAGGTGCCGGTGTAGGTGCCAGCTGCCGTGCCCTTTGCAGAGTACGTGAGGCCACCCAGCGTCTGGCCATCAAGCAGGCCAGAGGTCGTATAGCCAATGAGCTCGTGCTCCTGACCATCATAGGTAATGGTCTGGCTCTCGCCCGTGACCGTGGCAGGCATGGCGGCTGCCGTGATGGTCAGAGTACCATCGGTAACCTCGACCGTGATCTTCTTGTAGTTCGGGCTGATAGCCGTGAACTTGTTTGCGTTCAGGCCCATGGAGTAGGTGCCCACGTTCGTGCCCTGTGCAACAGCGCTCTGGCCGTCGTTCAGGCTGACGCTGATGGAGCTGTCGACCGAAGCGGCATCGGAGGCCCAGCCTTCGACGGACTTCTGGGTGCCGTCATAGGTGAACGAGCCGGACTCGCCCGTCACGTGGACGGTAGCTTCGTCGGCCTGGTTCACGGTCAGTGTGCCCTCAGCCTTCGTGATGTTGTAGTTTGCTGCCTTCGTGTTGTCGTTCAGCGTGTAGGTGAAGGCATTGGCCACAGAGCCGGCATTGGTGATGGTGCCAGTCACGTCATACGACGCACCCTCGCCCTCGACGAAGCCGTCGCCGGAAACGGTGACGTTGCCGTTCGTGAGCGGCTTGCCATCATACGTCTTCGAATCGCTTGCGGAGGTCAGGGTCACGTCGCGCTTCTGGATCTCGTAGGTGCGCGTGACGGAGCCGGAGAGGTTGCCCTTGCCGGTTACGGTCACCGTGACGGTGCCGGCGTCCACGGCGGGGGTGTAGGCGACGTCGTAGTTCGAGGCGTCGACCGCGCCGCCGTTCTTGAAGCTGACCGTGACGGGCTGCTTCTGCTCCTGGCCGTTGTACTTGGTGTCCTCGGGCTGGCTCACCGTGAAGGCGTCCTCGTCGGCGATGTTGCCTTCAGAGACCTCCAGGGTGCCCTTGACCTGCGTGATGATGTAGTTCTTCGCGAGCGTGCCGTCGTTCAGCGTGTAGGTGAAGTCGTTGTCAACCTTGCCGACGTTGGTGATGGTGCCCGTCACGCTGTACGTGGCGCCCTCGCCCGCGACGAAGCCGTCGCCGGAGATAGTCACGTCATTGTTCGTGAGCGGTGTGCCGTCGTAGGCCTTGGAGTCGCTTGCGGAGGTCAGCGTCACGTTGCGGGCGTTAATCTTGTAGCTGCGCTCGACCGTGCCGGAGTAGTTGCCCTTGCCAGTAACGGTGACGTTAACGGTACCCACGTTGGTGGTGTCGCCGTTGTAGCTCAGGTCGTAATCGGTGCCTTCGACCAGCGTTGCGCCGGTCTTGGTGTCCTTGACCGTGATGCCCTGCTTCTGCTCCTGGCCGTTGTAGGTGACATCAGAAGGATTCGAGACCTCGAAGCGAGACTGGTCCGTAATGTCAGCAGGAGTGGTGATCAGGGTACCCGGCTTGAAGGTGACGCTGTAGTTGCCCTGGCTCTCGGCGCCGGACGGGGTGATAGCGTAACGGCCCGGCTTCTCGCCCTCGGCGCGGCTCAGCGTGTAGCTGACCGTGTCGTTGTTCAGCGTGCCGGAAACGGTAGCCGAGAAGGACGGATCGTCCTCGCCGTACTTCTTCGTGTAGTTGTTGGCTGTCACCGTGACAGGCCTCTGGGCCACGCTGATGTGCAGGCCGTCCTTCTGGACAGTCTTGTAGCCGGCCTTGGAGGCGCGGACGCTGATGTTGCTCGTGGTGCCCGCGTCGGTGCGGCTCGGTGCGGTCGTCGACCACGTCTTTCCGTTATCGGTCGAGTACTCGATCGTTGCGCCAGGGACGGAAGCCGAGGCGCTGAGCGTATGGGCCTGGCCGTCGTAGGTAGTGTCGATGGAGTCGGCGTTGACCAGGCTGATCTTTGCGCAGTAGACGATCGTGATGGTCTGGCCATCAGCAGCGGAGCTGACACTGAACTGGCCGTCGTCCAGCGGCTCATAGGTGCTGGCCCAGCCGGAGCCTGCGGCCTTGGCGACAATTGCCTCGACCTGGGACTGGTCGATGCGCGCTGCTGCGCCTATAGCGACGACAGCCGTAGCGGAGCCTGCATTGGTTGTGGTGCCATCTGCATTGTGCAGCGTGACATTCACCGTGACGTTGGCTTCGCCGTTCTGGGTCCACTGGCTCACGAAGTGGAAGTTGCCATTGGACGCGTAGGCAACGTTGCTGTCATTGATGGTGAAGGTGTCGCCTGGCTTGTAGACCTTGCCGGACGTGTCGCCCTCGAGCACCCAGCCCGTGAAGTGCTGGCCCTGCTTTGTGGTCGTGCATTCAGGGATGGTGAAGGAGCCGTTGTAGCTATACGAACCAGAGGCAGCTGCGTCGTCGTAGCTCGTCGTATAGGTCGTCGTGGCATCAGGCGTCGCGACGATGGAGATGCGGATGTCCTTCGGCTGCCAGCTCCTACCATCGGCACCGATGGTGATGGTGTAGGAGCCGTTGCCGTTAGGGGTCAGCCGCCAGTGACCGCTGGTATTCGTCAGCAGTTTGCCATTCTGATCGCGCGCGGTGATGGTCACGTCAGGCTGCTTATAGCCGTCCTTGACAGTGAACGTGAATGTCGAGCTATATCTGGTGTTCCTGACATAGAAGTCGAAGATGCCCGGATAGAGCTTGTTGCTATCCACATGGTTGGCCGTGCCGCCGTTGGACGTCACATAGCCGACGCCGACGAGCTGGTTGACCCAGACCTCGGAGGTGGCCTGGTCCTTGTAGTTCGTGCTCACCGAGATGTTGCCGTAGACATTCTTGCCCGAGGCAGCCGCGATGGTGACCTGATAACTCGGAGCCGAAGAGGAGCCGCTCCTCGTGACCGTGATGGTCGTGCCGTCGGAGAGCGTCGTCGTAGCGGTGCCATCGGTAGGCGGAATGTTGGCCATGACTTCGCCAGAGGCCAGCGTGATGGTCAGCTTGTTCAGCACCTTGGCATTGTCGGACCACTGGTCGTACCTATCCAGCTGGAAGCTGACGGAGCTGCCGGTGGTGTAGCTGAGGCTGCCGCCGGTCGTGGAATTCAGCGTCGTCCTGCCATAGGTCAGAGAGGTGTTGGAGGAGTTTGCAAACGTCAGCGTATGCTGGCTCGAGAGGTTCACGGTCACGGTCGTGGCGCCGTTGACGCCGCTCAGGATATAGCCATTGCTGCTCGACGCGATGGTGCCGCTATCCGAGGTGACGTTGTCGACCGAAAGGCCCGTGGCGGGCGTGAAGGCGATGTTCGCGGTACCATTGGGGGTCACGCCAGAAGGACCGACGAGCGAGCCGGCATCGGCTGCCGTGGCCTCCTTGCCGTCGATCATGTACTTGTAGGTAATGGCGTAGGAACCACGGTAGTGGACCTGGAGATCCGTGGCCTTGGTTGCAGCAATCTGCGCAATGGAGCCATCAGCGGTCATAGCAAGGAGTGTTCCGTCAGAAGCGATGGAGAACGAGACGACATCGGTGTTGTAGATGGATGCATGGTCAAATGCGTAGCCAGCAGGAATAGTGCCGGACGCAGCTGCATTCGCGGCGATGTTGCCTGCTTCAAGGGTTCCAGTCGTCGTGGTGCCGTCGTTGTCGTTCACGAACGTGACCGTCGCAGATGTCGCTGCAGCCGTCTTGCTGACACCGAGCAGCGAATCGATCGAGAGAGCGGAGACAAGCGTCGTGCTGGTCTCAGCCGTATCCGCGCTGGAGCTCTCCTCGGCGCCTGCCGCTTCTTCGCTCTCGGAGGTCTCCTCTGTGGCAGAGGATTCATCCTTCGTGACTTCTTCGGTCGAAGTGGCCTCGTCCGTGCTGGATGCCGCCTTGGCAGCAGAAGCATCGTCAGAAGAAGCGCTGTCAGATGTGCTCGGATCATCCGCTGCTGCAGGAGCGGCCTTCTCGCTCTCGAGCACATAGATCGAAGATGCCGCAGAAGAGGCTGCCGTGGCCTTGCCGGCCGTGGCCGCCTCCTCCTTCACAGGCGCTGCCGTCTCTGACACCATGCTCCACAGCGTCGTTGCATCCGTCGAAGGATCTGCATCCGTGAGCGTAATCTCGACTGCAGCGGCAGGCGTGACAGCGCTTCCATCGGCGGACACATAGCTTACGCGCACCGCTTTGAGGGCAGAGACCTCGTTTCTGGAGGCAGAAGCGATGCTTTCGAACGTATCTGCGAGATCTTCTGCATCGACCGTCTCGAGGACGAGCTTTGCGTCCTTCGGAAGCGCACCTTCAGGCGCAGACACATGGACTGCGACGGTGTCAGTGCCGACTGCCACGCTCTCCTCGAGCTCCTGGGCAGGCATCGTGTCCTCAGAGGCAGCAGTCCCCTCTGCTGTGGCCGTGGTGGCCGTAGAGGCAGCAGCGGGCGTCTCGGCCGTCGTGGCAGACGCGCTCGTCTCGGCTGCACTCTCCCGTGCAGCAGGAGCCGTCTCTTCGGTCGTGGCAGCTGCTGCAGGCGCCTCTTCCGCAGCCGTCGTCGAAGACGTAGATGCAGCAGATGCACTCTCCTGAGTCGTCGTGGCAGCCGTCTCCTGGGCTGCTGCAGCCTGAGAGTTCGTCTCGTCGGCAGATGTGGCATCAGGCTCAGAAGGCTGAGACACGCTCTGGTTCTCTGCCGCGAAGACCGGCAGCGGCGTTCCTGCTGTCACCATGGCGCCAGAAAGCGCGATGGCAAGCGCCTTGCTGGCCGGACTCTTCGGGTCGAAGACGTTGCCCTTCTTGTCTGACTTCTTGTGCTTCTTTGACATAGCCAAGCCCCTTCCATTCAGCTCCTGTGTCAAATGGCCTATCACTGGCACCGATATGCATAGTGCTTCAAGAATTGTCGAGCAGCTATGTAAGAGCTGTGCCAGTTCTGTGCCACATGTACGTTATATAGCCGACTTTTGGCAGGGTGCGCATCGTCCCGAAGTATGAGATGAGCGATTTGCATGCATCAAGACGCTATTTCATGCAGTTCGCATTAAGTATTTTATATATCTGA
>NZ_JBEVTM010000035.1:0-9855 GCF_040884255.1 Olsenella sp. AGMB03486 | reverse complement strand
AATGAAATCGAGCCTTGAAGGCTTGGGCTATGGCATGCGCCTGATCCTGGAAGCCGACTGCGCGACCGTGCTTGGCTGTCTCTCATCGATCGCTATCCTCTGCGCGCTCTGCCTCGTCTTCGGCTGATCTCACCCATCCCCTTTTCTCCCCCCCTGTCAAGGCAAGCGCCCCTTTCGGGGCGTTTTCCGTCTTTCTATGAGGTTGTGCTCGTGCCGTCTTCGATGACCATATTCTCGAATCTGTTCGACATGAACTCGTTCGAGTAGTGTTCGTCGACCCATTCCTGGAAGGCGTTCTGGGGAGGTATCCCTGCGTCGCGTGCCGCTCTCCTGTTGAAGCACGCAAGCGTCATCCCGATATCGGCCACGAGATAGACCGCCAGAAGCGCTACGAACGTGACCTGGCGCTGCGTCGTCGGCTCGCCAATCGTGTAGAGGAGCCAGGGCATAACAATCTCGGTCCAGGCAAGGCCCAGGAATCCCCAGAAGAAGAGGAAGGGCACCGCCACCCATTTCGTAATGGCTCCCGGCACCCCGCCTGCAATGTAGTCCCAAGAAACGGCACCCATGAAGGTCTCCATGCTCCAGCCGGTTATCTGCTCCAAGAGGCCTCCTACGATCATCGACGCCAGGAAGATCTGCCACCACTTGGCGTGCTTCCTGCGCATGAACATGCCGGCAGCCGTAAGGAACAGAGCTCCGAACCCATAGAGCGGCGAGAACGGACCCCAGACAAGGCCGTAGCGACCCTGCGTAAGGCCGACAGAGACGAACATCCAGAACTCTTCGAGGGCAAGGCCCAGAAACGAGCAGAGCAGGAAGATGATCACGACGTGGTACCAGGTGATGCGCATATGGTCCACGTAGTCGCTTCTCACGACTGCCTCGGCACGCTGAATCTGGCGCACCTGGTCGCGCGATAGCTTGAGCGGCTTTTTCATCTCCTTGCCGATATGGCGGGCGGCACGGTAGAGGATGAGCTGGTCGACCGCATCTGCTACCTCAGGCGAGACAGCGCGGTTGTCGATAGCGCGCTGGACCGGCTTGCCACGGCCAAGCCAGGCGAAGAACGACTTCACAAGCCAGAAGATGAAGCGTATGAGGAGCCCCAGAAGGACCAGGGAGACAACTGACCAGAACACAGGCTATCCAATCGACAGGTTCGCGCGGAACAGCTGGACAGAGACATTGGCAGATGCTGCTTCCCTATTCTGGCAGATACGCAGGGCGCCTGCAGGGCAGAACATGCTTTAGGCCGCCTGAAGCAGCGTGTGCCCATTCCCCTCCCCGAGGTGCCTGGCGACAGCAGCCATCCCAGGAAGCATTCGGCAATGCACTGCGCTGCATCTCGAACAGTTGCTCGAACCCTGCAAGAGATTGCTCGCCCGCCGCTTTCGCAAGAAAGTCCGGAGAAGCGCTTGACTCAATACTATGTGACGCATAGTATTCTTCTTGCCATGATACTATGTGTTGCATAGTATTCGAGACGAGAGGAGGAGAGCCATGGAAGCGCAGCTGAAGCGTGGCTTTCTCGATATCTGCGTCCTTGCCGCACTTGCCCGGGAGGACTCCTACGGCTACCAGATCATCAAGGATGTACCGGCATCGCTCGGGCTGTCCGAATCGACGCTCTACCCGATCCTGAAGCGTCTGAGAACGCAGGGGCAGCTCGAGGAATACAGCCGCGAGCATGCCGGCAGGCTCAGGAAATACTACACGATCACCGACAAGGGCAGAGCGACACTCAATGCCTTCGTCGAAGACGAAGGCAGCATCGAAGAGATCCTGTCCTACGTGAGAGAGGGAGCGGGAAAATGACCTACGAAGAATGGAGCGAAGAGCTGAGGCACGCACTCGAGAAGAGAGGCGTCAGCAAGGCCGAGACAGAGCGGGCCTGCGCCTTCTGGCGGGAAGCCTTCGAAGACCGCACCGAAGCCGGCATGGATGAGGAAGAAGCAGTTGCAGACCTCGGCAATGCCGAAGAGGCAGCAGACGCTGTGGTCGAGAGCCTGCCACCCTTCCAGAAGAGCCTGCTCGGCCTCCGCCAGAACAAGGAGCGCACGATACTCGTGATTGTCCTTCTGGTCGTCGGTGCAATCGTCTGGGTGCCGCTCGTCTTTGCGGCAGCGCTTGTCGCCGTGAGCATCTTTCTTGCTCTCTGGTCTGCCATCGGCTGCGTCTGGCTTGCTGACGGAGCTGCCATGCTCTCCGGCATCTCCGGCATCATTGCTCTCATCTGGGGCTGCACGCAGGGGTATCTTGCGGCGGGCCTTGCCGAGGGTGGCGTCATGGTCGCCGTCGGCGGTGCTTCTGTCATGCTCATCCCTCTTGCCATCCAGCTCACGAGCATCCTCTACCACCTGCAGGCACGCTTTGTCCGCTGGGTCGCCCATTTCTTCATGCGCGTCGTGAATCCCGAAGCTGTGATCGAAGAGAAGACGTCCACGCTCTGGTGGCGCCGCCATCCCGATACCTTCCGCCTGCTCCTCACGATCGGCGGCATCATCTGCGCTGCAGGCACCATCCTTGCCCTTGTCGGCTTTGCTGTCTCCGGCTTCGATGCAGCCGTCTTCTCTGCGCTGCCGGCAATCGGCCCCAGCACCTTTGGCGCGTTCTCGCTTCACTTCTAGGAACTGGGGAGCAGCCTTCCATGGACAGGAACATCTCCGCCCGGGACATCCTCGGCCTTGCCGGCAGCTATCTCTGGGCCCTTGCACTCATCCTCGCAGGAAGCCTCATCGGCTCAATACTTGTCTCTGCCATCGCAGGCGCCCTCTATGGGCTCGTATCAGGCGACAACATGAGCCTCATGTGGGATGCCCTCAAGGCAGGAGATCCCACCGTGCTCGGCCTTCCGGCGCCAGGAGCAGGCTACAGCATCTCCTGGGCAAGCATCATCTATACCGCAGGCCGCTACCTTCCCCATCTGGGTATCTGGGGGGCCTTCCTCCTCTATCTGGCAGTCTCGAAGACCTCGCACCCGATTCTCAAGGTTCTGAGGCCAGGCTATGGCGGAAACACCCTGAGAGGCCTTGCCTTGGGTCTCGGCCTTGGCTTCGCGCTCAATGGCATCTGCATCCTTGCTGCGGCCCTTTCGGAATCGATCCAGCTCTCCTTCATCGGCGTGAATGTCCTGGGCCTCGTCCTTGTTTTTGCCTGCGTCTTCATACAGTCATCGGCAGAAGAGTTTGCCATCCGCTGCTACCTCTTCGAACGGACACTCAGGACCTGCGGGAGCACCACCTTTTCCATCGTCTCGAGCTCTGCCCTCTTCGCCCTTCTCCACCTCACGAACCGAGGCGCAAGCTTCGTGTCCTGCCTCAACATCTTCCTCGTCGGCGCCTTCTTCTGCCTGCTTGTCGCGAAGCTCAGAAGCCCTTGGACAGCATTCGGCTGCCATACGGCCTGGAACTTCACGCAGGCCGTGCTCTTCGGCCTTCCGAACTCGGGCTACACGTCCCCGTTCGCGCTCTTCGGCCTTGCCTCCGGAACGACGCCTCAGGCCGGCTTTGCCTATGATCCCATCTTCGGTATCGAGGCCTCGCCCCTCTGCGGCATCATATTCGCCGTTGCCTGCCTGGCACTCATCCTCTATGCCAGAAGGCGCAATCTCGAGCCGGACAATATCTGGACTGAAGGGGCACTTCCCTCTGTTTCGTGACAGAACCATCTGTATGCATAAGGAAGCGGCACAGGGAGCCATTCCCTGTGCCGCTTCTGCCATCTCTTGCATGTTCCGGATCTGGCTACTCAAGAATCGCATCGATCGAGTGGATGCAGGCCGCACGGAAGCCGTCCTCCTCAAGCGAGCAGACGCCTCTGATCGTGGTGCCGCCCGGCGAGCAGACCGCATCCTTGAGCACGCCCGGCTGCTCCTTCGTCTCTAGGGCAAGAGCAGCGGAGCCTTTCACCATCTGCGCGACAAGCGCATAGGCCTGCTCACGCGGCACGCCGTACTTCACGGCCGCATCGGCATAGGCCTCGATCATGAGGTCGACGAATGCCGGTCCGCAGCCTGTGACCGTGCCCGCTGCCGCCATGAGCGCGCTCGGCACCTCCTCTACGACGCCGACCGTCGCGAAGAGGTCCATAAGGGCCTTGCGCTCGGCAGGCTCGAGGCTCGTCTTCTCCTCGAAGAGGAGCACCCCTTCCCTCACCATGGCAGGGGTGTTGGGCATCACGAACTGGAAGCGGACGTCAGGAGGAAGCACCTTCTCGTAGTGTGCGAAATCCCAGCCCGCAGCGATCGAGACGAGCGCCTTGCCGGAAAGCGCATCGCCGAGCTCTGCCACGACACCCTCGATTTGGTACGGCTTGCATGCCATAACGAGCGTATCTGCGGCAGCGGCAAGATCTGCAAGCGAGGCGACCGGCTGAAAGCCGATACGCTCGGCGGTCTTTTTGAGCTTGTCCTGGTGCGGTGCATAGGCAAAGACATGCTCGCCTGCCAGAGCGCCTGACGAGATGAAGCCCTGGGCTAGCGCCTGCGCCATGTTGCCCATGCCGATGAAGCCGAGGCTTTCCATAAGGTCCCCTTTCGTGTGCTTCCTAGTCTGTGAAGACGTAGCGGTCGAGGCGTGAGAACGCTTCCTCGACACGTGCCGTCGGCAGTGCGAGATTCATGCGGATCGTATCTCCTGCCTGGAAGGGACGCCCATCCTGCCAGGCGACGCCCACATCCCAGCCGGCACGCTGGAGCTCGTCGATCGAGACCTTGTGCTCCTGGCACCAGCCAGCGCAGTCGAGGAAGAGCATGTAGGTGCCCTCGGGGCGGAAGAAGTCCACACCCTTGTGGGCCGAGAGATGCTTCACGGCGACATCGACGTTCGTATCGAGGACCGGCAGGAGCCCGTCAAGCCAGGCCTCGCCTTCCTTCGAGAAGGCGCCGATGGCGGCATACATCGAGAGCACATTCATTGCGTTGTAGTGTGTGCGCGTGCTTGCGGCAACGAGACGGTCCCTGAGATAGCGGCTATAGACGATGTGGTAGGAGCCCACAAGGCCAGCGAGGCTGAACGTCTTGCTCGGCGCATAGAAGGCAATCGTGCGCATCTTTGCATCGTCGTTTATGGACTGGTACGGGATGTGCTTATGTCCGGGAAGGATGAGGTCGCTCCAGATCTCATCCGAAATCACGACGCAGTCATGTGCCGCATAGACCGCATTTGCCGTCTCGAGCTCTTCGCGGGTCCAGACACGGCCGCAGGGGTTGTGCGGGTTGCAGAAGACGACGAGGTGGATCTTGTTCTCCTCGATCTTCTGTGCCATGTCCTCGAGATCCATGCGCCAGACGCCGTCAGCGTCGCGCTTAAGCGCAGAATGGACAATCCTCCTGCCTGCATGCTCGATCGAGCCCGTGAAGCCGATATAGGTCGGGTTGTGGACGAGGATGGCATCGCCTGGCGAGCTGAAGGCTTCGAGCGCAGAGACCACGCCGCCGAGGACGCCGTTCTCGTAGCCGATATCCTCCTTCGTGAGGCCCTGGACGCCGTTTCTGTCCTTCTGCCAGCGGATGATTGCATCGAAGTACTCATCCCTCGGCTCGAAGTAGCCGAAGGTCGGATGCTTCAGGCGCTCAGCCATAGCATCGGTGATGCAGGAGGGAGCAAGGAAATTCATGTCTGCCACCCACATCGGGATAGCATCGAAGCCCTCCTTCGGAGCGCCCGGTGCTCCCGGCTTGCCGAGCGCATCGACCGCTATCGCATCATATCCGGCACGCTCGGGGAGCGTGGTGTAATCGAACTCCATGGATCTTCCTTTCTGCGTGCAGGCAAGAGCCTGCCTCTCATATGCACCTAACTGTAGCCCATATGGCCAGATGTCCTTTCCACAAACATGGCTTCCAAGACGCACCACAGCAGAACCGTTACCATGCCCCGCCTGCGGCATAGGCACACCGGAAGCCGAGGAGGCTTCGCACTTTCCCGACAGATGTCCTATTCTTTACCTGTACAGAACATTTCCCGATACAGATGTATCGGCCCTATAGGCGGTGCCCGAAGGAGCTGGCAGATGAAGACCTATGACTTCTATGTAGGCAACGAGTACTTCGCACATGAATATCTGGGTGCACATCTCGTCCTGGGAGGCGTGACGTTCCGCACGTTTGCGCCTGCCGCAGAGTCGATAGACCTCGTGCTCGACGGCAAGCGTTTCCCGATGAACAAGATCGAGGACGGCAACTTCTGGGAGGTCTTCGTGAAAGGTGCCAAGGCAGGCACCCCCTACGAGTACGCAATCACGCACGGCGGCAGGACCGTGAACCATGCCGACCCGTATGGCTACGAGATGGAGCTGAGACCTGCCCACCGCTCCATCGTCTGGGACCTCTCCTATACCTGGCATGACCAGGACTGGATGCAGAAGCGCACAAACCGCGTGGACGGCCCCATGAACATCTACGAGATGCACATGGGCTCCTGGAGGAAGAAGTCGGGAGACGAGCCGACAGACGATCCGAAGGACTGGTACCGCTACGACGAGATCGCAGAGCCCCTCGTGAAGTACCTCACGGAGTCCGGCTTCAACTACGTCGAGTTCATGCCCCTGAACGAGTATCCCTTCGACGGCTCCTGGGGCTACCAGCCGACCGGCTTCTTCAGCCCGACTTCCCGTTACGGCACGCCGCAGCAGCTCATGGAGCTCGTCGATGCCCTGCACCAGGCAGGCATCGGCTGCATCCTCGATATCGTGCCTGTGCACTTCGCAACGGACCCGTATGGCCTAGCCGATTACGACGGCACGCCGCTCTTCGAGTATCCGAATGACGCGGTCGGCGTCTCCGAGTGGGGATCGCACAACTTCATGTATTCCCGCGGCGAGTCGAGGAGCTTCATGCAGTCCTCTGCGAACTTCTGGCTTGGCTGCTACCACTTCGATGGCCTGCGCATGGATGCCATCTCCCGCATCATCTACTGGCAGGGAGACGAGGCAAGAGGCGTCAACAACGACGCTGTCGCCTTCGTCCGCAAGATGAATGTCGGCGTCAAGAACCTCAACAAGGGCAGCTTCCTTGTGGCTGAGGACTCGACGAACTTTACCGGCACGACAAAGCCCGCATCCGAGGGCGGCCTCGACTTCGACTACAAGTGGGACATGGGCTGGATGCATGACACGCTGAGCTTCTTCCAGACCGACCCCTACTTCCGCGCCGGCAACTACCACAAGCTGAGCTTCTCGATGATGTACTACTACAACGAGAGATATCTGCTGCCGCTCTCCCACGACGAGAATGTCCATGGCAAGGCGACGGTTGCCCAGAAGATGTGGGGCGACTACGACAAGAAGTTCCCGCAGGCCCGCTCGCTCTACCTCTACATGATGATCCACCCTGGCAAGAAGCTGAACTTCATGGGATCCGAGATTGCCCAGCTGCGCGAATGGGACGAGAAGCGCGAGCAGGACTGGTTCCTGCGCTCCTACCCCATCCACGACGGGTTCTACCACTACTGCGCAGCCTTGAACCACCTCTATCTCGAGCACCCTGCCTTCTGGGAGGAAGACTACGAGCAGAAAGGCTTCCAGTGGCTCGACGTGGCCTCGACGACGAGGGTCTGCTATGCCATCGAGCGCAGGAGCAAGGAAGGCGAGCGCGTCTGTGCCCTCATGAACTTCAGCGGTGCCGAGCAGAAGGACTATGTCGTGCCCCTGCCTGATGCCAAGACCGCAACGGTCATCCTCGACTCCGACTGGGAGCGCTTCGGCGGAACGACCCCGGACGATACGGCAAAGGTCGCCTTCGATCCTGAGACCGGAAAGATAACGGCAGACCTGCCGCCCTTCGCAAGCGTCCTTCTTCTTGCAGATGCACCCTCCGCTCAGAAGAAGGCTTAGACGCCCAGCCGAAAGAGCAGCATCCTCACAGCAGGCGCATATTAGACTGAATGGCAGCCGCCTCACGGGGCGGCTGCTTCGTTCCTGCCATATCCTGGGAGGTTCCCATGAGCGAGATCGGATTCAAGATCCAGATGCTGCCGCAGTCTCTGACAGAAGAAGAGACCGACGAGCTGCGCCGCCATTACCTTGTCTATGCAAAGGCAGAGCGCGACGAGGGACGCGACCTCCATCGCGACCTTGACCGCATATATACGGAGGTAGACAGGCTTGCTGAGGAAGGCAAGCTCCTGCGCCTCGTGACCTCGCTCCATGAGTCGAAGCACACTGTCATCTTCGCGACGGACGCCTCGATGCTCTCGCTGCGCGAGTTCCAGCAGGCCATGCTTGCAGAAGGCAGGGTCGTGCGTCTCATCTCCGAGTCCTCCCCTGAAATCAACTTCGTGACCGCAATGATGCCGACAGACCTTCTGCTCGTCGTCACGACCTCGAACGGCTTTGCAAGGCGCCAGATTGCCCGCATCAAGCAGAGCCGTGCCGACAAGGCCATCATCACTGCCTCGGAAGACCCCGATCTCCACAGCGCCTTCAATGAGGTGCTGACCATCGGCCACGGTGCCGAGGAAGGTTCCGCAATGCACCGCATCTATGCAACCTTCGGCGTGACCTACTTCTTCGACCGCCTCTTCACGCAGTACGCAAGGGCATTCGACGAAGAGCTCGCCTGATTCAGAACCAAAAAAGAGACGACGACGGTTACCCTCCATAACTTCTGATTGTTGCCGTCTTGACGATTATGTATCTTTACATTACCTTCTGAAACATATGGCGCACCTTGTCCAGGCGGCTGTTTGGACGGCGGGGCTGGATGACCGGCTCGCCGACAGTGGCCTGATACCCTTTCAGTTCCGTCAGGCATACGCTCCGCCCGTTGGTGTAAGAGGCCAGATCAGTACGGTATGCCTGTATGCAGCGGGCAGGAATCTCGCCAGTAAAGACAACTTCATCCTTTTTTACCTGGGCCGTTTCGATGGTGGCACAGTATTTCGGCGCATCGTGATAAGCCCTGGAAAGGTATTCCTGGGGCGCATAGAGGGTGAAGGAGAGATAAGGTTCCAGCAGCTGCGTCCCTGATTCCTTCAATGCCTGTTCCAATACAATCGGGGCCAATGAGCGGAAGTCCGCCGGCGTGCTGACCGGACTGTAATAAAGCCCGTATTCAAAGCAAATCTTACAGTCCGTTACGTTCCAGCCATACAAGCCCTGCTCCAGCCCGTAACGGATACCATCCCTGACAGCGTTTTGAAAACTCTGGTTCAAGTATCCCAGGGAAACCCGGCTCTCGTATTGTACACCGGAGCCAAGCGGGAGCGGCGTAACAGACAGTCCGATGGATGCCCAAAACGGGTTGGGCGGCACCTCGATATGGATGGTGTGGCTGGCTGCTTTGAGCGGCCGCTCCATATAAATGACGGTGGGTTCCTTCACCGCTGTTTCAATCTTGTACTTTTCCGCCAGCAAAGCGGAAACAACCTCCAACTGCACCCGGCCCATAAAAGAAAGAATGATCTCATGGGTGATGGAATCCACCTCGTAGCGCAAAAGCGGGTCAGTATCCGCAATTTGCGTAAGAGCGTCCAGCAGCCGTTCTCTTTGCGTTGCCGTTTTCGGCGCAATCGTCGTCCGCAGCATGGGGAGGGGGTCCTCGCGCCACCTTTTACGAGGGAGCCGGGTTGGGTCCCCCAATACATCGTTTAACCTCACGCTGTCGCTGGGAAGGATAACAATTTCACCCTGATAAGCGGTGTCTGTCCGAACAATTTCCCCTTTGGATGGAATACGCATCTCTGTGATTTTCAGCTTTTCTCTCCCGGCCAGGGCCACCGTATCCCGCAGGCGCAGCGTTCCGCTGTATAGCCGCAGATAGATGAGCCGCTGGCCGCAATCGGTGTACTCAACCTTGAAAACGCTGCCGCATAGGGCGGCGCTCCCCTGTTCCCCAATCGGTTGGAACAGCTC